>JAOPZP010000024.1 GCA_025964055.1 Conexibacter sp. | reverse complement strand
GCCGGGGAAGGTCTGCGTCCCGGAGGCCAGCTCGACCTCCACGCCGGTGCCGCCCTCCAGCTCGGTCGGGGTCCCCGCTGCGACGACCTCGCCGTGGTCGATGATCACGACGCGGTCGCAGACCTGCTCGACCTCGCTGAGCAGGTGCGTGTTGAGCAGCACCGCGACGCCGCGGCGGCGCAGCTCCTCCAGCAGGTCGCGGACGGTGCGCCGCCCGCCGGGGTCCAGGGCGCTCGTGGGCTCGTCGAGCAGCAGCAGCCGTGGGCCGGCGATCATCGCCTGGGCCAGGCCGAGGCGCTGCTGCATGCCCTTCGACATCTCCTCCACGCGGGTCCCCGCCTCCGTCTCCAGCCGTACGAGCTCCAGCAGCTCGGCGCGCTCGGCGGCGCCGCCGGTCGACTTCGTCAGCCGCTGGTGCAGCAGCAGGACCTCGTCCGCCGTGCACCAGCCGGGGAAGCGGAACAGCTCGGCCAGGTAGCCGAACGGGCGCGCGACGTCGACCGTGCCCGCGGTCGGCCGGACCAGGCCGCAGGCGATCTTCGTCAGCGTCGACTTGCCGGCGCCGTTGGGGCCGAGCAGGCCGACCAGCTCGCCCTCGCCGACCTCGAGGTCCACGCCGCGCAGCGCCTCGTGGCGGCCGTAGCGCTTGCGCAGGCCGGCGATGGCCAGCGCCGTCACGCCCGCACTCCGATCGCTGGGGGAGGGAGCCCCTGGGCGAGGCCTTCCGCGCTCATGCAGTCAGGACCAGCGGGGCGCCGTCGGTGATGACGATGGTGTGCTCGGCGTGGGCCGACAGCGAGCCGTCGCCGGTGCGCAGGATCCACTCGCCGTCCTCGACGACCTCGCCGTCGCCGGCGGCGATGATCGGCTCGATCGTGATGACCAGGCCCTCGGTCAGCGCGGGCGACGGGCCGGGCACGTCCACGTTGAAGACCGTCGGCTCCTCGTGGATGCTGCGCCCGATGCCGTGGCCGCTGAGCGCGTGGCACACCGAGAAGCCACGTCGCTCGACCTCGCCCTGCACGGCGATGCCGATGTCGTTGACGGTCGCGCCCGCGGTGGCGGCGGCCATCCCGCGCTTGAGCCCGGACTCGGCGGCGCCGATCAGCTTCAGCGCGCTCGGCTTCGCCTTGCCGACCGCGACGGTGCGGCAGGCGTCGGCGTAGAAGCCGTCGAGCTCGGCGGTGACGTCGAGCTTGACGAGGTCGCCGTCGCGCAGCCGGCGCCGGCCGGGGATGCCGTGGACGGCCTCGTCGCCGACCGAGATGCAGATCGTCCCGGGGAAGTCGTAGTCGAGCTGCGGACCCGAGCGGGCGCCGTGGGCGGCGAAGACGCGGGCGGCGTGGGCGTCGAGCTCGGCGGTGGTGATGCCGGGCCGGGCGAGCCGGCGCAGCTCGCGGATCGTCTGGGCGACCACGCGCCCGGCGGCGCGCAGGCCGGCGAGGTCTTCGGGAGTATCGGCGGACACCGCCTTCAGGCTACGTCACGGCTCGGAGCGGGTCCTGAACCTGCTTGGATGACGGCCGTGAGCACCGACGTCGACGCCAACGCCGTGGCTGCCGCGCAGTCCGAGCTGTGGGACCTCGAGACCCTCGCCGGCGCCCGCCGCCTGGGCGACTGGATGTACGAGCAGTTCGCGCCGCTCGCGCGGGGACGGGTGGTCGAGGTCGGGGCCGGCATCGGGACGTTCTCCGAGCGGATGCTCGCCGCCGGGACGGTCGACGACGCGCTGCTGATCGAGCCCGAGGAGCCCTGCGTCGCGCGGCTGCAGGAGCGCTTCGGCGCCGACCCGCGCGTCAGCGTCTCGCGCGACCTGATCCCGGGCTCGCCCGCGCTGGAGGCCTGGGCGGGCACGGTGGACTTCCTGCTCTGCCAGAACGTGCTCGAGCACATCGCCGACGAGCGCGCCGCCGCGCGCGCCATGGCCGACGCGCTAGCGCCGGGCGGCGCGCTGGGCCTGCTCGTGCCCGCGCATCCGCGGCTGTTCGGCAACCTCGACCGCCGCTTCGGCCACGAGCGCCGCTACACCCGCGAGCACCTGCGCGCGGTGGTCGAGGACGCCGGGCTGGAGGTCGAGCGGCTGTACTCCTTCAACATGCTCGGCGTGGCCGGCTGGCTCGTCAACCGCAACCGGCGCAACCCGAGCATCGACGCCCGCTCGCTCAAGGCCTATGAGTTGCTCCTGCCGCCGTTCCGGGCGCTCGAGCGCCGCCGCACGCCGCCGTTCGGCCTGAGCCTCGTCGTCCACGCGCGGAGGCCGCCGAGCTCGTGCGCGGGCTAGCGGTCCGCGCCGTCCTGGTGATCTGCGCCGCCGCGCTCGTCTTCGCGGGCGTGCGCCGCCACCAGGGCCACGACGCCTGCAACGGCGCGCGCGACGCGGCGTTCGCCATCGTGGTGAAGAAGGCGCCGGCGACCGACGCGCCCGCGGTCGCGCGGCGCATCAGCGCCGACTGCCGCGACGTCGGCGTGCTCGCCGAGGGCGCCGTGGCGCTGCTGCGCGTCAACCAGGTCGGCGCCGCGGGCACGCTGGCCACCACCGCCGTGCGCCGGGCGCCCGACGCGCGCAACAGCTGGCTGGCGCTGTCGCTCGTGCGCGGCAAGGCCGGCGACGCGGCCGGCGCCCAGCGCGCCCTAGCCCGCGCGCGCCAGCTCGACCCGGTCGGGGTCAGCCGGCGCTGACGGCGCCGGCGGCGGCTTCGGGCGCGGGTCCTTGAAGCGCAGCAGCGGCCGCTCGACGAGGTAGTAGCTGGCCGCCGCGCAGGCGGTCGCGACGACGAACACGACGCCGGTGTAGACGAAGTAGCTGCCGTGGCTCGTCCAGTCCTGGACGCGGATGAACTGCTCGGTCAGCGGGTGGTGCCAGAGGAAGATGCCGTAGGACACCAAGCCGAGCCAGGCGACGGGCTTGAGCGTCAGCAGGCGGTGGGGCAGCGCGCGGGGCGACAGGACGGCGATCGTGGCGGGCGCCGCGATCGCAACGGCGATCAGCCCGTAGAGCAGGTGCTCCCAGAACCAGTCGCCGGTGGAGTAGAACTGGGGCCCGGCGGTCGGCAGGCCGATGCGGGTCGTGATGGCCAGCAGGACGAGCGCGACGGCCCAGGGCAGCAGCGGCCGGCGGTCGATGAGCGCCAGCGCGGCGGGGCGGTGCGTGGCGCGGTGCCAGCGCGCGCTGACGACGGCCATCATCATCCCGAAGGCGAACCAGAGGAACGAGCCGGCGACCGTCCAGGAGATCGTGTCCGCGCCGGGATCGTCGTAGGCCCAGGTGCGCAGCGCGAACGACGCGGCGCCCAGCGCGGCCAGGAAGACGAGGTCGACCCGGGCCTGCAGGGCCGGGTCGCGGCCGCGCAGCAGCCGCGCGGCGGCCACGGCGTAGAGCGGCAGCACGAGGTAGAACTGCATCTCGACGCACAGGCTCCACGCCGTCGTGATCCCGCCCTGCAGCCAGCCGATCTGCAGGTTCTGGAAGAAGAGGTAGTAGACCGGCACGTGGCCGAAGACGTCGCCGCCGAGGCCGGGCCAGATCGCCAGCACCGTCAGCGCCAGCCAGTACGCCGGGACGATGCGCAGCAGCCGCCGGCGGCCGTAGCGCAGGACGCCCGGTGCGGCCCGGCCGTCCATCCGCGCCGAGACGAACGGGCGGTACAGCAGGAAGCCCGAGATGATGAAGAACAGCGCGACGCCGAGGTCGAAGCGCGACAGCACGGCGCCGATGTGGCCGCGGCCGTTGACGCCCGACAGGAACGACGTGTGGCCGACCAGCACCATGATCGCGGCCAGGGCGCGGAGGCCGTCGACGGCGGGGAAGCGCGGGTTGCCGGGCGGCGGGCGCAGCGCGTCCGGAGCGGCGGCGGGGTTCGCCGTCCCAGGGGTCTCGGGACCGTGCATCGGCGGTCGAGTCTACGCTTGCGGCGATGGGCTCCCCACTGCGCCGGGCGCTGCCGGCCATCGCGCTGCTGGCGCTGGCCGTGCGCGTCGCCTACGTCCTGCTCGACCACGGCTTTCCCGTGGCCGGCGACGCGCTCTCGTTCCACCTCGAGGGCGGCTTCCTGGCCGACGGCGAGGGGTTCCGGCGGGCCTTCGAGGACGTGCCGACGGCCGAGTACCCGCCGCTGCACACGGTCGTCATCGCGTTCACGAACCTGATCGGCCTGCACGGCACGCAGGGCCAGAAGCTGTTCTTCGCGTGCGTCGGCACGGTGACCGTCGTCCTGATCGCGCTGCTCGCGCGCGCCGTGACGCGATCGGAGCGCGTCGGCGTGATCGCCGGCGTGCTCGCCGCGCTGTACCCGATGCTGTGGCTGCCCGACGGCGCGCTGATGGCCGAGACGACGTACGGCGTGTTCGTGACCGGCACGCTGCTGGCGGCGGTGGCGATGATCCGCCGGCCGGCGGTCGGGCGCGCGGTCGCGCTCGGCGTGCTGGGCGGGCTGGCGGCGCTGACGCGCGGCGAGGGCCTCGGCCTGGTCGCGCTGCTGGGGATCGCGATCGCGTGGCGCGCGCCCGGGCCATGGCGGCGGCGCGCCGCGCTGCTGGCCGTCTCGGGCCTGGCGTGCGTCGTCGTGCTGGCGCCCTGGACGATCCGCAACCTGTCGACGTTCGCCAAGCCCGTGCCGATCTCGGCCAACGCCAACGAGATCTGGGTCGGCGCCAACTGCCCCGACGTCTACTACGGCGACCTCATCGGCGCGTGGAAGTTCCAGTGCTACGGCAAGGCGCCGCCCGGCGACGAGTCCGAGCGCGCCGCGGCGTACCGGCAGCGCGGGATCGACTACCTCAGGGATCACGCGGGCCGGCTGCCGGTGGTGGTCGCCGCGCGGCTGGGGCGCGTGCTCGACGTCTACGAGCCGTGGGGGACCGGGACCTTCCTGGCCTCGGCCGAGGGGCGCCATCCGCGGGCGCAGCACCTCGGGCTACTGGCCTACTGGCTGCTCGTGCCGTTCGCGATCGTCGGCGTGGTCCTGCTGCGCCGGCGCCGGGAGCCGGCGTTGTTGGTGCTGTTGGTGCCGATCGCGCTGGCGCTGCTGGTCGCCGCGGTGACGTACGGCTCGACGCGGTTCCGGTTCGTCGCCGAGCCGGGGCTCGTGGTGCTCGGCGCGGTCACGGTCGACGTGCTCCTCGGCGCGCTGCGCGCCAGGAGGAGGCCGGCCAGCGCGACGGCGACCAGCGACAGCGCCGGCATCTCCCAGTCCCAGTCGATGGAGGCGTGGAAGGCGTAGGCGACCAGCGCGGCGGCCGGGGCGGCGGCGAGGGCCGGGTCGGTGCGGTGCACGCGGCGGGCGGCGACCGCGACCGCGGTGGCGAGCAGGGCGAGGAACGCGGCGCCGATGACGCCAAGCTCGGCGAGCGTCTCGATCGGCAGCGAGTGCGCGTCGCGGGCGGGGCGGGCCTCCTTGCGCTCGCGCAGCCACTCGACGGCGAAGCCGCCGGCGCCGACGCCCTCGACCGGATGGTGCGCGAACGAGCCGATCGCGACGCGCCAGTACTCGTAGCGCGGGGAGTCGGCGCTGGTCAGGCGGCTCGTGCTCGAGCCGAAGCGGGGGTCGCCGGTGCTCGGCGTGTCGCTGCCGGCCGCGATGACGACCGGGACGACCAGCATCGCGGCCACGAGCGCGGCGGCCACCCAGTCGTGGCGCGGCGGCAGCGGGAGGCGGCCCAGGCGCGTGGTGCCGTTGGCCTCGACGCGGGTCGCCCAGCGCTGCAGCGCGGCCGCCAGCGCCATCAGGGCGAGCAGGGCGGCGAGCACGGCGGCTCCCTGCTCGGCGCGATGGCCGCCGCTGAGCGCGCGCACGGC
>JAOPZP010000021.1 GCA_025964055.1 Conexibacter sp. | reverse complement strand
ACGGCGGACGCCCGCTCGCCGTCCGCGGCGCCTACGTGGTCGACGCTGCCCGGGCCCGTGCGCTGGCCGGCGCCCTGCGGCGCCGCGGCCTGCTGCGCTTCAGCGAGCCGGACGTCGCGCTCACCCGCGCGTCGGCGTACGAGGGCGAGGGCGCCGACCAGCACTGGGCACGCGGGGCGGTCGTGGCCGACGGGCTCGTGCCGCCGCCCGCCTTCGCGCCGATCGGCATCCTCGACGACGTCGTCGACACCGGCGTGGCCGATGTCAGCCACGCCAAGGTGCTCGCGGCCAGCCCGACCAAGGTGCTGCCGACCGGGAAGGGCGTCGCCGTCGCGCACGGCACCGAGGTCGCCTCGGTCGCCGCCGGCCGGGCCGACGGCGCCGGCGTCATCGGCATCGCGCCCGGCGCGCCGCTGCTCTCCTACGGCTACAAGACCATGTCCTGCGCGGAGGTCTCCGACGGCATCGTCCGGCTCGCGGACGCCGGCGCCAAGGTCATCAACTTGAGCTTCGCCGCGACCGAGGACTGCCACACGCTGGAGCTGGCCACCGCCGCGGCGTTCGGCTCCGGCGCGGTCGTCGTGGCCGCCGCGGGGAACGAGCTCCGCGCGCACGACCCCGTCGTCTACCCGGCGGCCTACCCGCACGTGCTCAGCGTCGGCGCCCTCGACCTCGCGCTGCAGCCCGCCTCCTTCTCCAGCACCGGAGCGGCGCTGGACCTCGCGGCGCCCGGGGAGGACGTGCCGGTCGCGCTGCCGCCCGCGCTCGACCTCGACGGCACCGCCGACGGCCTGACCCGCGGCGACGGCACGAGCTTCGCCGCGCCGATCGTCTCCGGCGTGGCGTCGTGGCTGGTCGCCGCGCGGCCGAAGCTCGACCCCGGTCAATACGGCGATCTGCTCCGCGCCACGGCCAAGGACGTCGGCGCGCCCGGCTGGGATGCGCGGACCGGCTTCGGCCTGGTCGACCTGGCGGCGGCGCTGACGGCGCCGACGCCGGCGGCCGACCGCAACGAGCCCAACGACGGCATCGACTTCGTCGACGGCAGCGCGTTCAGCGCGCCCGACCCCTACATCTTCCGCGGCGGCGCGGCGCGGACGACGACGGCCTCGGTCGACGCCGTCGAGGACCCGCTGGACGTCTACCGCATCCAGGTGGGCGCGCACCAGGCCGCAACGGTCGCGCTGACGCCGCAGGGGGGCAACGCCGACCTGGCGGTCTACGCGGGGAAGGCCAAGAGCCTCGCGTCGAAGGCGCTGTCGCGGTCGCGCCGGACCGGCACGAGGACCGACCGCGTACACGTCCGCAACCGCACGGCACGCGCCGCCACCTTCTACGTCGCGGTGCTCGCCCCGACCGTCGCGCAGCGCAGCCTCGACACGCCCTACGCGCTGAAGGTCACGCGCGGCTGAGACCTTCGGGGGACTGTCCCCACGCCGCGGCGTTTTGGGGACTGTCCCCGTGCTGCGGCGTTTTGGGGACTGTCCCCACGCCGCGGCGTTTTGGGGACTGTCCCCGGGCCGTGGTGTTGTGGGGACTGTCCCCTCAGCGCAGCACGCGGTGCTCCACGCCGTCCGGGCGGCCGACGAACGCCTCGGTCACCAGCGCACCGTCGAAGAGACCGTGGCCCACCACGCCCGGGAGCGCGTCGAGCTGCGCGGCCAGCGCCGCCGGGTCGCCGACGGGCCCGAGCCGATCGGCGATCACGTTGCCGTCGGGGCTCGGCCCGGCGTCCGCGCGCAGCTGCACGGACCCGAGCTGGGCCAGCGTCGCCGACAGGCCGAAGGCCAGCAGCTCCACCGGCACCGGGCCCGCCAGCGCGTCGACGACCTTCGTGGCGTCCGCGATCACCACGAACCGGTCCGCCGCCACCGCGACGACCTTCTCGCGGACCTGCGCGCCGCCGCCGCCCTTGATCAGCCAGCCGTCGGGCGCCAGCTGGTCGGCGCCGTCGATGGCGAGGTCCAGCCGCCGCAGCGCGTCGAACGGCTCGATCGCCATGCCGAGCCCGACCGCCTGCTCCGCGGTCGCCGGCGACGTCGCGACGTACCGGACGGCGTGCAGCTCCCGGGCCGCGATCGCCGGCAGCAGGTGGCGCACCGTCGACCCCGTGCCCAGCCCGACGGCCATGCCGTCCTGCACGAGCTGCGCCGCCGCCTCGGCGGCCGCGCGCTTGAGCGCCTCGCGGTCGTCGCTCACGCCACCGGCACCGCCACGAGCAGCGCGGCCCCCAGCGCCCCGCCCAGGTCGCCGAGCTCCGCCACGCGGATCACCGGCGGGAGGTCGTCGTGGAAGAGGTGGGGCATCATCGCCTCCTCGATCCGCCGCGCGTACGGCTCGCCGAAGCGCACGCCCATGCCCCCGCCGATGATGACGGCGTCGACGTCGAGGATGTTGCACGCCGAGGCGACCGCCACGCCGAGCGCTTCGACCGCATCGTCGATCAGCCGGACCGCGACGTCGTCGTCGCGCTCGACCGCCTTGGCCCAGACACCGCTGGTCAGCCGCTCGCGTCCCTTCTCCTCCATGATCTTGAAGAGATGGGTCTTCTCGCCGCCGTCCTGGGCCTCGCGGGCGCGCTGCTCCATCGCCCGGCGGCCGGCGTAGGCCTCCATGCACCCATGACGGCCGCACGGGCACGGCAGCCCGTGGTGGCGGACGACCACGTGCCCGATCTCGCCGGCCGCGCCGCGGCCGAGCCACGGCCGGCCCTCGAGCACGATCCCGCCGCCGACGCCCGTGCCCCAGAACACGCCCAGCAGCGACTGGAACTCCTTCGCCGCCCCGAGCGTGAACTCCGCGTCGGTGGCGACCTGCACGTCGTTGCCGAGCATGACGGGCGGCCCGAGCCTCCCCGTCAGGTCGCCGGCCAGGGGGTAGGGATCGCGCCAGCCCGGCAGGTTGCCCGCGCGCGCGAGGCTGCCCGTCGCCTCGTCGATCGCCCCCGGCGCGCCGATCCCGATGCCGCTCAGCGACGCGACGTCGACCGACGCCTGGTCGGCCGCCTCCCGCAGCGCCTCGTCGATGGCGGCGACCACGTCGGCCGGACCGCCCACCGCCGGCGTCGGCCGCCGGGCCTGGCCCAGCACGTGCTGGTCGTCGTCGACGACGACCGCCTGGATCTTCGTCCCGCCGAGGTCGACCCCGCCGCGTAGCGTGCGCTGTGGCATTCCCGCAGACTACGGGGCCGTTTCCACGACGGTCAGGTCCGCGCCCCCGTGCTGGCCGGCCGCTGGAAGCGCCCGGCGCGCCGGTCCTCGTCGGCGGTCGCCGGCAGCGGCGCGCCGCCCGCGTCGACGGGCGCGACGTAATCCTCCGGCGCCGTCGCGTCGGGCCCGTTGGGGACCTTCAGCGCGTTGAGCACGAGCGTGCCGACGATCGACACCACCAAGTTGGCCGCCAGCGCGTAGACCGCCTCGTAGGCGTTGATGTGGAGCCCGAGGAAGTCCAGCGGGTAGACGGAGGACTTGAAGCTCTGGTCGATCGCCAGCGCCGTGCCGACGGCCATGCCCGTCGCCCACCCGGCCAGCAGCGCGTGCCGGTGCATGCGCCGGTAGAGCCCCAGCGCGACCGCCGGGGCGGTCTGCAGGATCCACACGCCGCCCAGCAGCTGCAGGTCGATGGCGTACTTGGTCGGCAGCACGATCACGAACGCCAGCGCGCCGAGCTTGACCCCGAGCGAGACGATCTTGGCGACCTTCGACTCCTCCTCGTCGGTCATGTTGGGGTTGACGTACTCGGCCCACAGGTTGCGGGTGAACAGGTTGGCCGCCGCGATCGACATCACCGCCGCGGGCACCAGCGCGCCGATGGCGATCGCCGCGAACGCGACGCCCGTGAACCAGCCCGGGAACATGAAGGCGAACAGGTCGGGGACCGCGTAGTTGGGCCCGCTCGGCTGGATGCCGGCGGTGATCGCCATGTAGCCCAGCAGGGCGATCAACCCCAACAGGAACGAGTAGGCGGGCAGCACCGCGGCGTTGCGGCGCAGCGTCGTCGCGCTCGACGCGCTCAGCGACGCCGTCAGCGCGTGCGGGTACAGGAAGAGCGCCATCGCGGAGCCGAGCGCGAGCGTGGCGTAGGCGACCTGCGCGTCGGTCGTCCCCGGGATCAGCGCCCCGGGCGGGTCCTTCTTGGTCAGCGCCGCGCCCGCGGTGTCGAAGATGTGGCCGAAGCCTCCGAGCTTGCTCGGGATGTAGATCACCGCGACGATGATCGTCAGGTAGATCAGCACGTCCTTGACGACGGCGATCAGCGCGGGCGCGCGCAGCCCCGACTGGTAGGTGTAGCCGGCGAGGATCGCGAAGGCGAGGATCAGCGGCCAGTCGCCGGTGATGCCCATCGCGCCCAGCACGACCTGGATCCCGACCAGCTGCAGCGCGATGTAGGGCATCGTCGCCAGCAGGCCGGTGAGCGCGATCGCGGTCGACAGGTTGCGCGAGCCGAAGCGGCCGCGGACGAAGTCGGCGGGCGTGACGTAGCCCTTGCGGTGCGCGACGGTCCACAGGCGCGGCAGCGCGACGAACACCAGCGGGTAGACGAGGATCGTGTAGGGCAGCGCGAAGAAGCCCTGCGCGCCGACGCCGAAGACCAGCGCCGGGACGGCGACGAAGGTGTAGGCCGTGTAGAGGTCGCCGCCGAGCAGGAACCACGTGATGACCGAGCCGAAGCGGCGCCCGCCAAGGCCCCACTCGTCGAGGCTGGCGGTCTTGGCCCGCTGCCAGCGCGCGGCGACGAAGCCGATGATCGTCACCGCGCCGAACAGGACGAGGAAGACTGCGATCGTGACGCCGTCGGTGTCGTGCGCGACCGTGACGGCGCTCATCGGTGCACGACCCTCCGGTACACGAGGATGGTCAGTGCAGCGGTCACCGGCACCCAGGCCAGTTGGTACCAGTAGAAGAACGGGAAGCCGAACAACTCCGGGTCGTGGCGGCTGTAGAGCGGCGGGTACAGCAGGCCGATGAACGGCAGGACGAGCAGCAGGTACCACCCGCGGGCACGGCTGTTGGACACGATCGATCCCTCCTCCGGCGATCGGTGCAAGACCCACCGGGACGGTTCCCGCGGCGCGGGACGGTCAAACTCCGGCGCCGATGCACGCTGCCGATGCCGCCCTGCTCGCCGCCGCCGGCCTGACGACCGGCGCGATCAACGCCGTCGCGGGCGGCGGATCGCTGGTCTCGTTCCCCGCGCTGCTGGCCACCGGGCTGTCGCCGCTGGCCGCCAACGTGACGAACCTGATCGCGACGCTGCCGGGCTACGTCAGCGCGACGCACACCTCGCGGGAGGAGTACGCCGACCAGCGCCGGCGGATGCAGCGGCTCTGCGCCGCGGCGGCCGCGGGCGCGGCGATCGGCACGACGCTGCTGCTGGTCGGGCCGCAGGACCTGTTCGCGTCGTTGGCGCCGTGGCTGGTGCTGCTGGCCTGCGCGCTGCTGGCGCTGCAGCCGTTCGTCGCCCGCTGGGTCTCCACGACCCACGGCCACCCGGCGCCGCGCGAGCTGGTCATCGCGGTCGCCATCGCATCCATCTACGGCGGCTACTTCGGCGCGGGGCTGGGCATCGTCCTGCTCGCCGCGCTCGGCCTCGCGCTCGACGAGCCGCTCCAGCGCCTCAACGCCGTCAAGCAGGTCCTCTCGCTGACCGTGGCCGTCGTGAGCGCGGTCGCCGTGGCGATCTTCGGGCCGGTGGCGTGGACGTCGGCGCTGATCGTGGGCGCCGGCACGCTGGTCGGCGGGCACCTGGGCGTCGGCGTCGCCCGGCGGCTGCCCGAGCCCGCGCTGCGCGCCGCGGTGATCGTCCTCGGCGTGATCGTGGCGATCACCCTGCTGGTGTAGCGAGGCGCTACAGGCCCCAGCTGCGGTACAGCGCGTCGGCCTGCTCGGCCGTGGCGTACCGGTGATCGGCGCGCAGGTGGCCGTCGGTGCGGACGAAGGCGACGTCGACCTGGGCCAGCGCGCCGTCCAGCGGCCGGGTGTGACCGGCGTAGAGGTCGTAGGCGCTGAAGCCGGCGGCGGCCATCCAGGCGACGACGTCGGCCAGCTGGGCGCCGCCCGGCACCAGCGCGAAGAACGAGACCTCCAGCAGCACGACGTCGGCGCGCGCCAGCGTCGCGCGCGCCCCCTCCAGGACGTGCAGCTCGGCGCCCTCGACGTCGACCTTGACCAGGAACGGCGCGGCGAGCGCGTGCTCGGCGACGAGGTCGTCGACGCGCACGACGGGCACCGTGCGGCGCTGTGCGGGCTCGCCGTCGGGGTCGCGGTCGCCCAGGATCGACGAGCAGGCGGTGACCCGGTGCACCGCCATCTCCAGCTCGCCGGGCTCGGGGCCGCCGGCGGCCAGCGCGTAGCGCGAGCCGGGGCGGCCGGCGACGATCCGGCGCAGGTCGTCCTCGTGCTCGGCCAGCGGCTCGACCAACAGCAGCGGGACGCCGGGAAACGCTGCGTACAGCTCCGGCGTGCCACGGGCGACGCCGACGTCGACGATCGTCTGCGGTGCGACGCCGAGGCGCTTGAGGTGCGCGAGCACCTCGGGCAGCGTGCGCCGCGGGCCGCCGCCGGCGCCGCCGGTGCGCCGGACCTCGATGCCGCGTGCGCGCAGCAGGCCGCGCACCCGCTCGATCACCTGCGCCCTCACGCGTCGCGGCGGCTCGCCGCCAGGACCCACGCGGCGAAGACCAGCTGGAACGGCAGGCGGGCGTACAGGGCGGGGCGGCCGCCCGGGATCTGCGGGTAGCGCTCCGGGTTCAGCGCCATGTGCAGGTTGGCGGGGAACACGGCGGCCAGCGTGGCCACCAGCCACCGTCCCGACCAGCGCCGCACGGCGGGCGAGCGATGCAGCAGGCCGGCGCCGCCGATCACCTCGGCCACACCGCTGGCATAGACCAGCCCGCGCCGGGCCGGCAGGTAGTCGGGCATGATCGCCTCGTAGATCCTCGGCTTGACGAAGTGGAGGAGCCCGGCCGCGACGAAGAACGGGCCCGCGATGAGCTTCAGGACGCGGAGCACGCCCGGCAACTTACCCTTCACCTGACCATGGCCGACCTCACCGTCTACGAGAAGCCCACGTGCACGACGTGCAAGAACCTCGCGAAGCTGCTGGCCGAGCGGGGCATCCCGTTCGACTCGGTGGACTACCACGTCGCCGGGCTGACCGAGCCCGAGCTGCGCTCGCTGGTCGCCAAGACCGGCGGCTCGCCGCGCGCGCTGCTGCGCCGCCGCGAGGTCACGGCGATCGGGCTCGACGCCGACTCCCTGGACGACGACGGGCTGATCGCCGCGATGGTCGAGCATCCCGCGCTGCTGGAGCGACCGGTCGTCGTGCGCGGCGACCGCGCCGTCCTGGCCCGGCCGATCGACCGCGTGCTCGAGCTGCTGGGCGATCAGGCGATCGCTTGAGCGCCGGCGGCCACCGCTAGGCTGGCCCGATGCCGCTGGTCTACCGCGAGACGGTGCCCGTCGAGGAGCCGCTCGGCACCCTGCTGTGCCTGCACGGCTACCCCGAGTCCTCCTACATGTGGCGCCATCTGCTGGAGGCGGTCGCCGGCGCCGGCTGGCAGGCGGTCGCGCCCGACCTGCCCGGCTACGGCGACTCGCCGTACGCCGGCTCGGGCAGCTGGCAGACGCACGTCGACGCGGTCGACGAGTTCCATCGCGAGCAGGAGCTCGGGCCGGTCGTGCTCGTCGTGCACGACTGGGGCGGGCTGATCGGCCTGCGCTGGGCGTGCGAGCACCCCGAGGCGGTCCGCGCGCTGGTCATCAGCGACACGGGGTTCTTCCCGGACGGCCGCTGGCACGGCATGGCCGACGCACTGCGCACACCCGGTCAGGGTGAAGAGATCGTCAACGGCCTTGACCGCGACGCGTTCGGGGGCATGCTGCGGAGCGTGAGCCCATCCATGGACGACCGCACCATCGACGAGTACTTCAAGGCCTACGCGACCGAGGACAACCGCCGCGGACAGCTCGAGCTGTACCGCTCGGGCGACTTCGCCGAGCTGGAGCAGTACGACCTCGCGACGCTCGACGTGCCCGCGCTGGTCCTGTGGGGCGAGGACGACGCGTTCGCGCCGGTCGCCGGCGGCCACCGCCTCGTCGCCGAGCTGCCCGATGCGGAGCTGGAGGTCGTCCCGGGCACGGGCCACTTCGTCTTCGACGACGCGCCGGCCGCCTGTTCGGCGGCCGTCGTCGCGTTCCTGGAGCGCATCTGATGGCGCGCCGCGAGATCCGCTCCTGGCTGATGGACATGGACGGCGTGCTCGTCCACGAGGAGGAGGCGATCCCGGGCGCCGACCGGTTCCTGGACGCGCTCAAGGAGCGCGAGATCCCGTTCCTGGTGCTGACCAACAACTCCATCTACACGCGGCGCGACCTGTCGGCGCGGCTGCGCGCCTCCGGGCTGGAAGTGCCCGAGACGTCGATCTGGACCTCGGCCAACGCGACCGCGCGGTTCCTGGAGGAGCAGCGGCCCAACGGGTCGGCGTTCACGATCGGCGAGGCCGGCCTGACCACCGCGCTGCACCAGGCGGGCTACACGCTGACCGAGCGCTCGCCCGACTACGTGGTCCTGGGGGAGACGCGGACGTACTCGTTCGAGCGCATCACCCAGGCGATCCGGCTGATCGCCGGCGGCGCGCGCTTCATCGCCACCAACCCGGACCCGACCGGCCCGACGCCCGACGGCCCGCTGCCCGCCACCGGCTCGGTTGCGGCGCTGATCAGCCGCGCCACCGGCGTCGAGCCCTACTACGTCGGCAAGCCGAACCCGCTGATGATGCGCTCGGCGCTGAACGCGATCGACGCGCACTCCGAGACGACCGCGATGATCGGCGACCGCATGGACACCGACGTGGTGTCGGGCCTGGAGGCCGGCCTGCAGACGGTGCTCGTGCTGACCGGCGTGGCGACCCGCGAGACGGCCGAGCGCTTCCCGTTCCGCCCCTCGCGCATCGTCGACTCGGTGGCCAACCTGGCCGACGAGATCCAGTCGGGCGTGCCGGCGGCCGGCTGAAGGGGGTCAGACCCCTTCGTCTGCGGTCGACATTCGGCCGGAGGGCGGCTCGCGCCTATAGTCCCGCCGCATGTCGCTGCCCCGCACCCTGTTCGACGACGACCACCGCCTGTTCCGCGAGTCCGCCGCGGCGTTCGTCGACCGCGAGATCCTGCCCCGACGCGAGGAGATCCGCGAGGCCCGGCGCATCCCCGCCGACCTCTGGCTGACCGCCGGCGAGATGGGCTTCCTCGGCGTCGCGATCCCCGAGCAGTACGGCGGCGCCGACGTCGACTTCCGCTACAACGCCATCTTCAACGAGGAGCTGTCGCGCGCCGGGATGGCGTACTCCTCGAGCTTCACGATCCACGCCGACGTCTGCGCGCCCTACCTCACGCGCCTGACCACCGAGGAGCAGAAGCAGCGCTGGCTGCCGAAGTTCTGCTCCGGCGAGATGATCACCGCGATCGGCATGACCGAGCCCGAGGCCGGCTCTGACCTCCAGGGTCTGAAGA
>JAOPZP010000010.1 GCA_025964055.1 Conexibacter sp. | reverse complement strand
GAGCCGATGCGGTCGGGGTCGCCGATCCAGCACTCGGCGCCGGCCGCCTCGATCTCGGGCCGGAACGCCTCATGGCGCGTGACGAACCGCACGGCGTGGCCGTCGGCGGTCAGCGCGCGGGTCAGCGCGAGCCCGGGGCGTCCGCCGCCCACCAGCACGGCCCTCATCGGCGCTCGCCCTCGAGCGTGGCGCGGTACTCCTCGACGGTGATCTCGGGCAGTCCCTTCGCGCGGCGTCGCGCGTTCTTGGCGTCCAGCATCTGAGCGATGTCCAAGTCCTCCAGGTAGTCGTCACGGCGCTTGGCCGTCCGGGCGAGATCCTGACCGATCGAGGCGCGCAGGCTCGCCTCGCTCAGCTCGGCCTCGCCGCGGCGGCGCCGCCGGGCGTTGGCGGCCTCGAGCATCTGGTCGAGGTCGTCGATCTCGTTCTGCACCTCCAGCTCGGCCGAGCGGGTGGGCTTCCAGTCCAGCGCCTGCGCGCCGGTGCGCGGATGCAAGAGCCCCAGCAGCAGCAGGCCGACCAGGAAGCCGGCCCCGATCGCCAGCATGATCGCGCCGAGGGGGTCCACCGCGGCGAGTCTACGCCTCGCCGACCCTCCGTCCCGAGCCCCGTGACCGGGTACGGTCCGACCCCATGGACTTCAGCCTCACCGATGAGCAGGAGCTCGTCCGCGCCACCGCCCGCGAGTTCACCGACAAGGAGATCGTGCCGGCGGCCAAGCAGAACTCGCGCGACCACCACTTCGACCTCGACCTCGTGCGCAAGATCGCCGACCAGGGCTACCTGGGCGCGATCGTGCCGCGCGAGTACGGCGGCGCGGGCCTCGACTACCGGACCTACGGCCTGGTCGTCGAGGAGGTCGGGCGCGGCGACAGCTCGATGCGGACGGTCATCTCGGTCCAGACCTCGCTGGTGTGCTCCACGATCCTGAAGTTCGGCACCGAGGAGCAGAAGCGCAAGTACCTGGCCGCCCTGTGCTCGGGCGAGTTGCTGGGGTGCTTCGGCCTGACCGAGCCCGACACGGGCTCCGACGCCGCCGACCAGCGCACGCGCGCCACGAAGGTCGACGGCGGCTGGCGCATCAACGGGGCCAAGATGTGGATCTCGCTCGGCAACCACGCCGGGCTGGCGTTGATCTTCGCGCAGACCGATCCGGACAAGGGTCACAAGGGCGTGGCGTGCTTCCTCGTGGACACCGACCAGGAGGGCTTCCGCCCGTCGGTGATCGAGCACAAGATGGGCCTGCACGGCTCCGACACCGCCGAGATCGGCCTCGACGACGTCTTCGCGCCCGACGACGCCGTGCTGGGCGAGGTCGGCAACGGCTTCCGCGTGGCCATGACCGCGCTGGACTCCGGCCGCTACTCGGTCGCGGCCGGCTGCGTCGGCGTCTGCCGCAGCAGCCTGGAGGAGTCGGTCAAGTACGCCAAGGAGCGCGAGCAGTTCGGCCGACCGATCGCGTCGTTCCAGCTCGTGCAGGCGATGATCGCCGAGATGCGCGTGCGCACCGACGCGGCGCGCCTGCTGGTCTGGCGCGCCGGGTGGCTCAAGGACACCGGGCAGCCGAACACGACCGAGACGTCGATCGCCAAGTTGTATGCCTCGGAGGCGGCCGTCTGGTGCGCCAACGAGGCGATCCAGGTGCACGGCGGCGCGGGCTACGCCGACGACCACGTCGTCGAGCGCCACTTCCGCGACGTGCGCGTCACCACGCTGTACGAGGGGACCTCGCAGATCCAGAAGCTCATCATCGGCCGCGCCGAGACCGGCATCAACGCGCTGGTGCCGGCGTGATCGGCGCGATCCTGGCGTTGGGCTTTGCGGCGCTCGCCGCCATCGGCCCCGCCCTGCCGGCCCAGGCGGCAGGCGGCCACGGACGGATCGCACTCGGCACCGAGGCGGGCATCACGGTGGCCGACGACGCGCTGACCGCGGCGCCGACGCTCGTCCTGCCCAACGCCGCACAGCCGAGCTGGTCGCCCGACGGCACGCAGCTGGCGTTCACGCGCACTCGATCGGTCCCGGGCGGGATCGGGATCGCCAACGCCGACGGCTCGGCCGTGCGGATGGTGACCACCACCGTGCCGCCGACCTCCCCGACCGATACCAAGGGCTTCGGCGACATGACGCCCTCCTGGTCGCCTGACGGCACCCGGTTGGTCTTCGTCCGCGCGACGCTGCGCCGTGGCGACATCTGGACGGTCGGCGCCGACGGCTCGGCGGCGCACCGGCTCATCGCCGCGTCCGGATCCGACCACATCGATACCGATCCCCGGTTCCTGGCCGACGGCTCCGGCCTGCTGTTCACGGGCGACGCCGGCGACCTGTGGAGCGCGCGCCCGGACGGCAGGCACCAGCGTCGCCTGGTCGCCGCCTCCTACAGCGACGTGCTGGCCTCGCCCGACGGGCGCACCTACGCCATCGGCCGCGGCGGCGCGATGACCTACGTGATCGGGCACGACGGCACGGGCCTGCGGCGCGTGGGCGGCCGCGACACGCTGCCGGTCGCCTTCTCCGGCGACGGGACCCGCCTGGTGCTCGGGCATCTGTCGGCGAGCGGCCGGATCACCGGCGCGGCGACGATCGTCCGGACGTCCGGCCCGGCGCGAGCGCGCGCGCTGCCGGATGCTCCCGCGGGGCTCGGCACCCTCGGCCTCGGGCGGCCGGACTGGTTCGCCGGCATCCCGCCGCGGCGACGCGCGACTCCCGCCGATCACGAGGCACCCGTGTCGGTCCTGGCCGACGATGCCGCCCGCGAGCAGGTCACGCTGACCCCCGGCACGGCACGACGGACGGTGTCGCTGCTCGGCCACTTCGCCTCCCTGCTGACGGTGGACCAGACCGGGATCGCCTCGGTCGCCGTGGCGTGGGTGCGGGGCAACGAACGGCCGCGCTGGCAGGACATCACCGAGGGATCGTCCTTCGAGTCGACGGTTCCGCGGACCGAGCCCGGGAAGTTCACGCGCTACCGGCTGCTGGTCCGCGCCAAGGACGTCCTCGGCCATGCCACGAAGCGCCCGGCCGAGGTGATCGTCAAGGTGAAGCCATGAGCGCACCGCAGGTCATCGGCGTCGTCGGCGCCGGCACGATGGGATCCGGGATCGCGCAGCTGGCCGCCCAGTCGGGCGCGCGGACGCTGCTGTTCGACCCGGTCGAGGGGGCCGCCTCCGAAGGCGCGGAACGAGCGCGGGCGGGCATCGCCAAGTTGGTGGCCAAGGGTCGCCTCGACGGCGACGCCGCCGAGATCGGCGCGCGGCTGGAGGTCGCCGAGACGCTGGCCGACCTGGCGGCGTGCGGGCTGATCGTCGAGGCGGCGCCCGAGCGGCTGGAGCTCAAGCACGAGCTGTTCTCGTCGTTGTCGAGGATCGCGCCTGAGGCGGTGCTCGCCTCCAACACCTCGTCGATCCCGATCACCGCGATCGCCCGCGCCGCCGCCGACCCGTCGCGCGTCGTCGGCCTGCACTTCTTCAACCCCGCGCCGCTGATGCGCCTGGTCGAGGTGATCGCCGGCCTGGAGTCCTCCGAGGAGGCGCTGGCCGTGGCGCGCGCCGCCGGCGAGGCGATGGGCCGCCGCGTGATCGACGCCGAGGACGGGCCCGGCTTCCTGGTCAACCGCTGCAACCGGCCGTTCGGCCTGGAGGCCCTGCGGCTGCTGCAGGAGCAGATCGCCGACAAGGAGACGATCGACGCGATCGTCCGCGCCGCCGGCTTCCGCATGGGGCCGTTCGAGCTGCAGGACCTGGTCGGGATCGACGTCGGCTTCGAGGTGTCCAAGTCGTTCTACGAGCTGAGCTTCGGCGAGCCGCGCTGGCGCCCGTCGCCGCTCAGCGCGCAGATGGTCGCCGCCGGCCGGCTCGGCCGCAAGACCGGGCGCGGCTGGTACACGTACGCCGAGGGCGAGCCGCACCGCCCCGCCGATCCGCCCGCGCCGGAGCCCCCCGAGGCCGAAGGCCTGGTGGTCATCAGCGGCTTCCTGCCGATCGCCGACGAGCTGCGCGAGCTGGCCGAGGAGGCCGGCTATGCGGTCGCCGAGGACAGCGACGGCGAGGTGCCGTGGCTGATCGTCGAGTGCGGACCGCCGGAGGAGGACTCGCCGCCGCTGCAGGGCGCACCGCGCGTCCTGCTCTGCGCGGAGGGCGCGCTGCAGGCGCTGGACCAGGGCGGCTCGGCGGCGGGCTTCCACGCGCTCTCGCCACTGGGCATCGTCGAGCTGACGCGCACGCCGGCGACCGCCGACGTCGCCGCGCAGCGCGCCGAGCAGTTCTTCGCGGCGCTGGGGCACCGCTCAGTGTGGGTCGCCGACGCCCCCGGCCTCGTCCTCGGCCGGATCCTCGCCCAGGTCGTCAACGAGTGCGCGTTCGCCGTGGGCGAGGGCGTCGGCAGCGCCGAGGACGTCGACGCCGGGATGCAGTTGGGCATGAACTACCCGCAGGGCCCGCTGGCCTGGGCCGACGCGATCGGCCTCGACCACATCGTGATGATCCTCGACGGCCTGCGCGAGGAGTACGGCGAGGAGCGCTACCGCACCGCTCCCCTGCTCCGCCGCATCACCGCCTTCCACGAGCACGAGCACTTCGAGCACGAGCACGGCGAGCCGTAGGCCGGCCGTAGGCCGGGCGCCGCGCCACCTCACGCCGCAACGCCCCCTAGCGTTGTACGGGCAGTGATCCCCCCGTTTCAGCGCTTCCTCGACGACCAGCGCGAGCCCGTGTGGCGGTTCCTCGTCGCGTCGGTCGGTCGCGTGGACGCCGACGACTGCTTCCAGGAGACGTTCCTGGCCGCCATGAGCGCCTATCCGCGGCTGCGGGCCGGCTCCAACCTGCACGCCTGGGTCATGACGATCGCGCACCGCAAGGCGCTCGACCACCATCGCGGGCGGGCACGGCGGGCGATCCCGGTCGACGCGGTGCCCGAGGTCGCCGTCCACGATCCGCCGGCGCGCGACGAGGAGACCTGGGAGCGCGTGCGCGAGCTCCCGCCCAAGCAGCGCGCCGCCGTGCTGCTGCGCTACGCCGGCGACCTCAGCCACGCCGAGGTCGCCGCCGCGCTGGACTGCTCCGAGGAGGCCGCTCGGCGCTCGGCCCACGAGGGCCTCAAGAAGCTCCGACTCGAGATGAGCCCGACCCCATGACCGACCTCCGCCCGCCCCAGATCGACCCCGCCGACGCCGCCGCGGCGGCAGCCCGGTTCGCCGGCCGCGCCGAGCCCGACGTCGCCTACGCGGTCGTCGACTCGCCCGTCGGCGCGCTCGTCGCCGCGGTCACCCCGCAGGGTCTCGTCCGCCTGGCCTACGAGGACTTCGAGGGCGGGGTCGACGAGGTGCTCGACAGCCTCGCGGTCAAGCTGAGCCCGCGGATCCTCGAGGCTCCGGCGCGCCTCGACGCGGTCCGCCGCGAGTTGGACGAGTACTTCGCCGGCCGGCGCGAGACCTTCGACGTGCCGATCGACTGGACGCTCTACTCCGACTTCGGCCGCCGCGTGCTGCAGGCCACCGCGGCGATCCCGTTCGGGCACACCGCCACCTACGGGCAGATGGCCGCGCAGGCCGGCAACGCCAAGGCGTCGCGGGCGGCGGGGCGCGCGCTGGGCGCCAACGCGATCCCGATCGTCGTGCCCTGCCACCGCGTCATCGGCACGAGCGGCAAGCTCACCGGCTACACCGGGGGGATGCATCGCAAGGAGGCGCTGCTGCGCCTCGAGGGCATCGCCTTCTAGCGGAAGGCGACGCCTGGCGCTGCCGGAGCCCTACCGCGGCGGGCGGGGCGTCGCGGCGGCCTTCGGCGGCTTGGGCACCGGCGCGGCGAGCGGGGTGACCTTGGGGTACTGGTAGGTGTGGGTGCGCAGCATGTCTATCTCCTTCTACGTCCAGGGCTGCCCGGAGTTGCGCCCGGGACGCATTAAGCAATGTTGTTCGCCACGGATCCTGCAGTCCCTTCGGCGGCCGCGAGATCAGTCGTTGTTGGTGGCCTTCAGCAGGCAGCTGATCAGCGCCGAGGACGTTCCCGTCGCGCCGTCGGCGTAGCGGAACTCGCCGAGGAACGGCCAGCCCGGCTTGGCGCAGGACGTCGGGGCCTCGATGAAGGGCACGCCCTTGCGGCCGATGCCGCCGACGGTCACCGAGAAGCTCGTGATGGAGGCGAACTGGTCGGCGACGATCTGGATCTTCTGGACCGGCACGTCGAGGACCCAGCCGTACTGGCCCGAGCTCTTCTTCAGCGTCCCCTCCAGCGGGATGACGACCGTGCCCAGCGCCCGCGCGTAGATCAGGATCTTGCGACCGGCCTTCGTGGCCGGGCCGTTGAACACCTGGATCGTCGCCGGGAACACGGTCTCCAGCGCGGTGGCGCTCGCCTTGCCCTCGCCCAGCCGGGAGCCCTTCGGGCAGCCGTTGGGGCCGGCGTCGTGCAGGACCTGCTGCGTGCAGGTCGGGAACGCCTCGGGGTGGACCTTCGCCCCCCGGGTGAACGAGAAGCGCATGTGCTCGATCGGCGGCGGCACGGAGCCGTCGGCCATCCCCATCTCGGCGCCGATGCCGAGGTTGACGATCCACGGCTTCCCGCCGGGCTGCTGGTGGACGAGCTCGGCGCCGATGTCCATGCGCTGCGTGTGGTCGGCGGCCGGCGCGGCGGGCGCGGCGGCGGCGAGCGCCGCGACGCAGACGGCGCAGACGGCGCAGACGGCGGTGGCGACGAGGCGACGGGACAGGTGGCTCATGGGGCTCCTCGCGGGGTCTGGGTCAGGGCGGTCACGTGGGGGAAGGCCGCGCTGGGCGTCCCCGACAGCACGCACGGCACGGCGATCGGCTGGTCGTCGTGGAGCACGAAGTGCCGGATCCGGTCCAGCAGCTCGGGCGGCACCAGCGCGGCCGCGTCGGCCGCCCCCAGCTTCGGGAACGTCAGCGGCTGCCCACAATGGCGGTCGTCGAAGACGGTGTACGGCTGGCGGGCGCTGAACCGCGTCTGCCCCGAGTCATAGGGGTTGGATCGGCTGGTGGAGGTCCGCCGCGGGTACTGCGCCAGCCCGTCGGGCTGCAGCGCCATCCCCGCGCGGATGTAGTGCACGCCGGCCCCCGCGCTCCCGTAGCCGGCGGCGACCGGCTGGGTGAGCGCCGCGAGGTTGGCCACCAGCGTGTTGAGCGTGTCGGCGTTGGGGGTGATGTAGGCCAGCGCGGGCTGCAGCTGCGCGAGGAACGGGACGAACTGGGCCACGAGCGGCTGCGCGCTCTGGACGAACCGCTGGGCGGCGGGAAGGCCGCGAACGCCGGCGTCGTCCAGCCGGCGCACGCCGCGCAGCAGCCCGTCGAGCACCGGCGCGGTCGCCGGCAGCTCCCGCGCGGTGGC
>JAOPZP010000591.1 GCA_025964055.1 Conexibacter sp. | reverse complement strand
TGGCGCACCACGGGCGTGGCGGCGACCAGCCCGCGCGGGGCGGGCGGTGCGGGCGCGGGCACCTCGCGTGGGGCGCCCTCGGGCACCGGCAGGGCGTCGACGACTTCGACGTCGTCGGCACCGCTCTCCATGTCCTGCTCGACGCGATCCGTCATCTGGGACCTAGGATGGCGCATCGCGTCGCCGGGCGCGATGTTCGTCGCGGACTCAGCGCGCGCGCGACGGGTCGTGCGACGCGGTCTGGCCGGAGACGACGCGGCTGCCCTGCTCGGCCGGCGCGGTCCCGAAGACGCGATCCCAGTACGGCGCGCTGATGCCGAACCCACGCTCGTCGTCCTGGAAGTGATGGCGCATGTGCAGCTCGCGCAACCGGTGCCCCAGCGCCGTGCGCGGCGTGTGGTGGTGCACGTGGTAGTGGAGCATGTCGTAGACCAGGTAGCCGGCGAGGAACCCGCCGCCGAAGCACAGCGCCGCGTCGTAGCCGAGCGCGCCCCAGAACCCGGCCAGCAGCGCGGCGGCGAGCGGGACGCTGACCGACGGCGGCATCACGAGCCGCAGCGGGTCGTTGGGATGGTCGTGGTGGACGCCGTGGATCATCCAGTGGAGCCGCATGCCGAGTGGGCTGTTGAACGGCTCGAAGTGGAACACCACGCGGTGCAGCCAGTACTCGAACAGCGTCCAGAACACGTAGCCGGCCACGGCGAGCGGGAGGCCCTCGAGGACGCCCATGCGCCCGAGGCCCGTGACCAGCAGCACCGCGATGATCGGCCCGAACAGCAACGGGGGAACCGACGGGTGGACCCGCGTGAAGCGGTCCAGCAGCCGACTCTCGAACATCGGCGGGGAGGCCTTCAGCTCGTCAGACCGTGCCATTAGGCCAACCTTACCGCGCGCCGAAGGCTGATTGCGCGCGCACCTACCGATTAGTTGATCGTCAGGTCCCTTCCGAACACCCGGTACCGCTTTACAACCCGGCCGTTCATCGCCTCCATGCCCCGGTTCATCGCCCGATTGGTCTCGAGGATCCACCCCATCTCGCCGCCCTTGATGCGGGCATGGCGCTCCGCGGTGTCGAAGTGCTCGACGTACAGCGCCGCCGCGGCGCCCGTGTGCTGGAAGGCGGGCTTGACGCCCAGGAAGCCCACGCGCACCCGTGTGATGGACTTGGACTTGCGCAGGTACCGCCACCAGCCCAGCGGGAACAGGCGGCCGTCCATGTCCTTGAGCACCTGGTTGATGTCGGGGATGGTGATGGCCATCGCGACCGCCTCGCCGGCGACCTCGGCGATCATGAACCAGTCCTTGTCGTAGACCAGCTGCAGCTCCAGCGCGTACTGGTCCAGATCGCCCGAGTCGTAGGGGACGAACCCGAAGTTCCGCCGCCAGGCGCGGTTGTAGATCTCGGCGAAGACGTCGAGGTCCTCGCGCAGCCGGCGGCGCGACATCCGGCGGATCGTCACGCCGTGCTTCTCGCGGGCCTCCTTGGCGAGCTCGGGCAGGATCGGCAGCATCTGCTCGCGGTCGGAGATCTCCAGCGACCACATGAGCAGGTCGACGACCTTCTCGAGCCCGGCGCCCTCGCACAGCGCCTGGTAGTACGGCGGGTGCCAGGGCTGGCGGACCATCGGCGCCAGGTCGTGGCCCTCGATGACGATCCCGCTCTCGTCGTTCATCGCGAAGTCGGCCGGACCGGTCATCTGGTCCATGCCGCGCTCGGTGAGCCACGCCGCGGCGGCGTCGACCAGCGCGCGCGCGGCCTCCGGGTCGTCCTCGCACTCGAAGAAGCCGAACCAGCCCCGCCGCTCGTCGTGATGGCGGTTGTAGGCGTGGTCGACGTGCGCGCTGACGCGTCCCACCACCCGGCCGTCGCGACGCGCCAGCAGCAGCTCGTAGTCCATGCGCTTGGCGTACGGACCGAGGCGGCGGCTGAGGAAGATCCGGCGCTCCAGCTTGGGGGGCGGGACCCACGGCGTGCCGGCGTGCAGCCGGTACGGGAGGTCGATGAACGCGCCCACGTCGCGGAAGGAGCGAGCAGGGCGAACGTCGAGCGGCATGGCGCGCCACCCTATCGGGGGACCCGCGCAGTACGCTGCCCCGGTGACGGCTCGAGCGCAGGTTGACGTCTTCGACAAGGCCCGAAGCTACGACCGCCTGGAGATCCTCCGCGCGGCTCGGGAGGCCGACATGGTGCCGTACTTCCGGGTCATGGAGAGCCCGGCGCGGCCCATCGTCGAGATGGAGGGCGCCGCGCGGATCATGCTCGGCGGCAACAACTACCTCGGGCTCACCGAGGACGAGCGCGTCATCCAGGGCGCCCGCGACGCGCTGGAGCACTACGGCACCGGCCTGACCGGCTCGCGCCTGCTCAACGGGACCACCGCCCAGCACCTCGAGCTCGAGGCGGAGATCGCCGCCTGGATGGGCACCGAGGACGCGATCGTCTTCACGACCGGCCACCAGGCCAACCTCGGCCTGCTGGGCACGATCCTCGGCCCGGCCGACACGGTGATCGTCGACTCCGGCGACCACGCGTCGATCCTGGACGGCTGCCTGCTCTCGCGGGCCAAGCTGCGCCCGTTCCGCCACAACCGCCTCGACAAGCTCGAGAAGATGCTGGACCGCGCCGCGGGCGACGGCGGCGGCGTGCTGGTCGTCGTCGACGGCGTGTTCTCGATGGAGGGCGACATCGCCCCGCTGCCCCAGATCGCCGACCTGTGCGAGCGCTACGGCGCCCGGCTGATGGTCGACGAGGCCCACGGCGCCGGCGTGCTCGGCGCGCGCGGCGCGGGCACCGCGGAGCTCCACGGCGTGGAGGACCGCGTCGACCTGCGGATGGGCACGTTCTCCAAGTCGCTGGCCTCCTGCGGCGGCTTCGTGGCCGGCCAGGCCGAGATCATCGAGTTCCTGCGCTTCCAGGCGCGTCCGTTCCTCTTCACCGCCTCGGCGGTGCCCGCCGCCACCGGCGCCGCGCTGGCCGCCCTGCGCGTCGTCCGCACCGACGAGGGGCGCGCCCTGCTGGGCCGCGTGCTCGACAACGCGCGCTACTTCCGCGCCGGCCTCGAGGAGCGCGGCTTCGCCGTCGTCTCGCCCCAGGCGCTGCCCGACGGCAGCGACGTCGTCACGCCGATCATCCCGGTGCTCATCGGCGACGACTGGCAGGCCGGCCTGATGTGGAAGGGCCTCTTCGAGGCCGGGGTCTTCGTCAACACGGCGCTGCACCCGGCCGTGCCCCCGGGCGGGGCGCTGCTGCGCACGAGCGTGATGGCCACCCACGACCGCCCCACGCTCGACCGCGCGCTGGAGGCGTTCAGCACCGTCAAGGCGGCCTTCGAGGCCGACCACGGACCGCTCCCCGGACCGGGCGAGCACGGTCGCCGCCGCGCCTCCTGACCGTCCGGGTCCAGCGCCGTCGCCGTAGCACGTCCGACCGCTGTGCGATGGTCCGGATCGGGGGTCTGTCCGCATCGAACACGCGGCTGTTCCAGCGGGAAGAAAAAAGGCGCTCTGAGCGGATGTTGCGCTCGTTCACACCTTGAACGGAGCTGCCGCCCTGGCATACGTTCGAGGCGCGTCGAGGCAGACGTCCCGGGGAGTGGATGTCCCGGACGGAGAAGCAGGGATCGCGTAAGAGGGAGACGCCTGCTCGCCGTTCCGGAACACGTGGTCGGCCCCAGGACGCGTTGTCGTCGGCGCGTCCGCATGGTTGGAAACTACGAGTGCCGTCTCATGCTGAGGATGAGGCGGCGGGAGGACAGATGAACGCAGCAGCGACGATCGCCCCTGCGCCACAGCACCTGCGCGCTTTGGCCCGAGCGAACGAGGTCCGCCTCGCCCGTGCGGAGCTCAAGCGGCAGATCGGTGAGGGGGAGATCAGCGCCGCGCACGTCATCCTCGAGTGCCCGTGGGAGGCCGCCTCGATGACGGTCTCCGACCTCCTGACGAGCCAGCGACGCTGGGGCACCACACGGTGCCGCAAGCTCCTGCAGTCGGTCCCGATGTCCGAGAACAAGACGGTGGGATCGATGACCGAGCGCCAGCGCCAGGCGCTCAGTGGCCTGCTGGAGGGCCTACCGGCCTAGGGGATCGCGCAGCCCGCGGCGGACGCTCGACATGGGCGTCCGCCGCGCGCGGCCCCTCCGCCGCGCGCCCCGCAGGGCTAGCCCGTGGCGATCTCGAGCAGGTGACCGTCGGGATCGCGGAAGTAGATGCTCGCGAAGCGACCGCGCTCGAAGACCTCCGAGCACGGCACGTCGCGCGCCCGCAGGTAGTCGCGCCACGCGGCCTGCTCGTCGGCCGAGCCGACCCGGAACGCGAAGTGGTGCACCCCGCCCCGGCCCTCGACGGCCTCGTCCATGGTCGGGTACTCCATGAACGACACGAGCGACCCCGGCGTGCCGGCCGCGTCGCCGAACCAGAAGTGGCGCGAGCCCGGGTCGTCGCTGTTGTCGCCCTGCTCGACGAGCGCCAGGCCGAGCACGTCGCGGTAGAACGCGGTCGTGCGATCGAGGTCGGCGACGATCGCCGACACGTGGTGCAGGCCGAGCAGCTGCATGCGGCGCGCCTCGGCGGGCGCCTCCGGCACCGCCTCGGGCGCCACGGGCGTCGTCGGGTCGGCAGAAGGCGGGACGTCGGTCACGTGCGGAACCCTACGCCGCCGCTCCGACGCATGAACGCGCGCCGGAAGCCGATGAGGGCCAGGACGAAGACGACCACGCCGACGAGCAGAACGAGACCCTGGGGCACGGGCAGCAGCCAGACGGGGATCGCGGCGACGATCGCGCAGATGCCGGCCAGCAGCGAGGAGTGCGAGCGGTAGCCGGCGAAGTGCTCGCGCACCGACAGCTCGCCGGCCGACAGCGTGACCAGGACGAAGCCGCCGCCGAGCAGGACGCCGCGGCGGTCGCCGCCCGCGAGGAACCCGAGCCCGAGCATGACGATGGACAGCAGGATGACCAGCTCGGTCAGCGGGAACGGAGCCCACGCCGGCTGGGGCGCGTCCTCGCGGCGCGACTTGTAGGTCGCGGTCCGCGGGGCGGCCGGGGGCGCGGTCGGCGGCGCCTCGCGGGCGGGCGGCGG
>JAOPZP010000573.1 GCA_025964055.1 Conexibacter sp. | reverse complement strand
GCCGCCGCGCCGGGAAGACGAGCGCGAGCACGAGCGCCATGACGACCAGCGAGGCGATCAGCAGCACCACGATGGCGTCGGTGACGCTCGTCGTCAGGTCGGTGAGCACCACCGGCGCGCCGGTGACGACGTACCGCCCGCCGCCCACCAACCGGAAGTCGGGCATCCGGGTCGCGGCGCGGATCTGCGCGATGGCGTCCTTGCGCTGGGCGTCGGAGAGGCCGGGCTTGAGCCGCACCTGCACCAGCGCGCTGTTCGCATTGGGGAACAGGTAGGCGAAGCGGGCCTTCGGCGTGCCCGCCTTCTTGCCGGCCGCGAAGACCAGCTGGGACACGAAGCCGGGGTCGTTGACCTGCGGCGCCTTCAGGACCCCGTACTTCAGCGCGAGCTGGATCGCGTCCTTGAGGCTCTGCTGGATGGCCAGATCGCGCACCTGCCCGGCGACCTTGCGCGCACGCGCCTTCGAGTAGCCCTTGCCGATCGCCAGCTTGTACGCGGCCGCGTACTGGCTCTGCACGTCGCTCTGGATCTTCTTGAGCTGCGCGTCGTACTGGTCGCCGATCTGCAGGACCGCCTCGTTGATGAACGTGCCGGGGCCGAACACCACCTTGGCCGGCTTGGTCCTGGCCAGCCGCGCGCACGGCCCGTCCTTGCCGCCCTTGACCTGCGCCTTGGCGGGCGGGTTGCCGCCGAGGCAGCCCTCGAGCGAGATGAGGCGCTCGAGGTCGGAGGTCAGCACGAGCTTGGACACCGGCCCGCGGACGAGCACGTACACGGCGTCCTCGCCGAAGAGGCGATGCTCGCGCTCGGTGGCCTGCCACGACGCGCTGGAGCGGCCGACGAGCGTGTCGGTCGCCGTGGTCGGCGACAGGCGCAGCGCCAGCGCGGCGCCGGCCAGTGCGAGCACGGTCACGAGGAGGCCCACCGCCAACGGGCGGCGGGCGGCCGTGCCCATGGCGGCGGCCAGGATGCGCGGCAGCCGACCCATCAGTGCGACGAGGCTACCGGCGCGCCGCAGGCGGTGCGCCGGGAACGACCGCCCCTACGGCTGGGGCGCTCCGGCTTCAACGCCCTTGGCCGACTCCTTGAGCTGCGGGAACTGCGTGAGCGTCCCACCCAGGTTGAACCGCGGCTGCTGCGTGCACGGCGGCGCGGCGATGTTCCCGCCGCCCAGCGCGTACTTCAGGATGCCGTCGCGCAGCGCGGAGGGCAGGAGGCCGTCGACCGCCGGGGCGAGGGTCGGCGTCAGCGTCTGGCCCGTGCACTGCCGCGTCTCGAAGGAGGCGAGCCCGGTCGCGAGCGAGGCGCTGTCGCCGGGGAACGGGTACGGGTTGGTGCGGTTGCTGGTCAGGCGCTTGGGATACTGCGCCAGCATCTCCGGGTTCAGCGGGTTCGACGTCCGCAGGTAGTGCGCGGGCTCGGCCGAGCCGGCGACCGCCGCGGTGGCCTGCGTCGCCGCCGCCGCGTTGGCGAAGAACGCGGTCAGCTCGTTCTTGTAGAGGCCGGCGCCGTCGAGGACCGGGTTGAGCTGCTTGAGCGGCCCGTCGAACTCCGCCAGCAGCGGGTGCAGCTGGTCCAGGAACTCCGACGTCGCCGGCAGGCCCTTCTTGGAGGCGTCGATCAGCGGGTTGAGGTCGTGGAAGAGCTTCTTGAGGTCCGGGGCCAGCGCCGAGAGCTGCACCAGCGTCGGGCTGAGCTCCTTGGCCGCCGGGCGCAGGTCGGTGACCACCGGGTTGGCGTTGGCCGAGAACTTCGAGAGGCGCGTGAGCGTCGCGCTGGACTCCTTCTCGAAGGTCGGCAGCGCCTTGAACGTGGCCTGCAGCTCCGCGCTGCGCTGGCCGGTCGTGGCGAAGACGCGGTTGGAGTTGGTGATGAGGCTGGCGAGCTGCCCGTCGCGCTGCGAGAGCGCCTGGAAGACCGCGCCGCTGTTGCGCACGAGCTCCCGCACGCCGGCCTTCTGGGAGTTGAGGATCCGCAGGACCTTCTCGGTGTCCTGCGCGAACGGCGCGAGGTTGCCCAGCGCGGCGTTGAGGTCCGGGCCGCGGCCGTTCAGCGACTGCGCCTGGGTCTGGATCCAGGTGCCGAACGCCTCGCGCGTCTTGGGGTCGAACGCGCGCAGGATCTCGTCGAGCTCGACGGTGTTGGCCACCTGGCCGGTCCTCAGCCGCCCGCCGTCGGGCAGCTTGCGGCCGCTGGCGTTGCCCGGCGTCAGCTCCACGTAGGTCTCGCCGAGCAGCGTCTTCTGGCGCAGGATCGCCTTGGCGTCGGCCGGCAGCGGCGAGTACTCGGGCTTGAGCTCGATCGTCGCGTCCGAGCGGCCGCTCTGCTTGTTGGTGACGATGTCCTTGACCTTGCCGACGGGCACGCCGGAGATCCGGACGTCGGCCTCGTGCGCGAGCTGGGTCGCCTCGCCGAAGGACACCTTGAAGCGGTAGCCCTGGGGCTTGAGCGGCGTCGCGCCGCCGAAGGCGAGCCAGAGGAACAGCAGCAGGCCGAAGCACGACAGCGCGAAGCCCACCATGACGAGGATCTTGCCGAGGGTCGGGACCTGCTTGTTCATCTCAGCCTCCCGCCTTCGCCGTCGTCGCCGCCGGGGCGTTCGTGCCCGGCGCCTGCGCCGTCTTGGAGCACACGTCGCCCTGCGTCACCGGGTTGACCAGGCCGATGATCGTGCCCAGCTGCGGGTTGACCTTGCGGAGGCTCTCCAGCAGCCCGAGGCCCGAGCAGGAGAAGAACAGCGCGCCGCGGCGGATCGGGCCGTGGGCGTCCTGGGTGCTGAAGACGGTCGGGCCGATGTGGTTCAGCCACGAGATCCAGAAGAGGTAGCCCTCGTCGGTGCCGGGCGGGTTGTAGGCCACCGTGTTGAGCAGGTAGTTGGCCGTCTTGAGCACCGACGTGAAGTCCGGCGTCAGCGCGGCGAGGTCGCGGGCCGCGGGGCGCAGCACCTTGACCGTCGGCAGCGCGTCGCGGGCGAACGGGCGCAGCTGCTTCTGGATGACCGGCGTGGTCGTCTTGAAGAACGGGCGGGACTGCTTCAGCGACGGGCCGAGCGCGCGGGCGCCGGGACGCAGCGCGCCCAGCGTCGGGCCGAGGACCGTGCCGAGCTTGTCGACCTTCTGCACCGCCGTGTCGGTGGCCTTCAGCGTGGCCGGCAGCAGGCTCAGCGTCTCGCGCAGCCGCGCGTCCTGGTTGGCGAAGGACTTGAAGACGGCGTTGGACGCGTCGACCAGGTCGCCGAGCTGCTGGTCCTTGGTCCCGACGGCCGCGACCAGCTCCTTGAAGTTGTGGATCGACCGCGCGATGTTGTCGCGGCGGGTCGCCAGCTGCTTGGTGATCGCCAGGATGTCGCGGTTGGTCGGCTCGAAGCGGCGGAACGTCGCCGACAGGCTCTTGCCGTTGCCGCCGAGCGCCTGGCCGCCGCCGGCGACCAGCAGCTGCAGGTAGCTGCGGGTGTCGCCGTCCAGCGCCGCCAGGAACTCGTCCGTGTTGACGTTGGGCAGCGTCTGGGTGATGGGGATGACGTCCTTGGAGTGGTTCAGCTCCCCGGCGCGCTTGGTGCCCGGCGTCAGCTCCACGATCATGTCGTTGAGGCCGGTCTTGGGCCGCAGCAGCGCGGTGGCGTCCTTGTAGACGTGCGCGTACTTGCGGCGGATCTTCATCGTGATGACGGCGCGGCCGTCCTTGAGCGTCACCTTCGCCAGCTCGCCGACGGGGACGCCCGCGACGTTGACCGACTGGCCCTGGCCCGGCGTGACCGACTGCGCGGTGGCGAACTCGGCCTTGTAGTCCACGAAGTCGGTGCCGACGACCGGGACCCACTTGGGCAGGTAGAAGCGCTGGTGGCCCAGGATGTAGCTGCCGACCGCGAGCGCGACGACGAAGATCCCGAGCACGGCCAGGAAGTCCCAGCGGTACTTGCGGATCGCGGTCCTCATGGCCGGGCCGCCTTGCGGAAGGGGTTGAGGCGATCCACCAGCTGCGCGGTCAGGCTGCTCTTCGACGACGTCTGGGCCGAGAGCGGCACCGGCAGCGGCGTCGAGGGGACCGTGCCGGCCGGGGTCGTGATCGCGGGCGTGCTCGTGGTCGGGTCGGGCTGCGTCGTCCCGCCGCCGCCGTCGGCCGCGCCGGTCTTCGCGCCGTTGAGGTCGGCGAGCGTCTGGTCCTTGCAGAGCGCGGTGTGGTTGTACGGCGAGCGCTTGCCCGGGTAGGCCGGGCGCGTGCCCAGCGGCGGGTCGTTGACGTGCGAGTAGAGCTGCTCGCCGGCGGCGCCGCCGTACTTGCCCGTCGACAGCGTCTGCGAGCCGCCGCCGACCGCGAAGCGGACGTAGTGTCCGTTGCCGTCGAAGTTCTGGCTCTCGCCGGCGAGGCCGACCATGGCGTACCAGAACTCCTTGTAGTTCTCCTCGTTGGAGGTGAACTGGCCGTCGGAGATCTTGATGTCGCCGGTCGGCAGGATCGTGTGCGTCACGCACTGCGACACGAGGTCGGCCTGCGGCAGCGCCGTGAGCGTCCCGTCGACGAGCCGCGCGAGGTCGACGGTCGTCGGCTTGAGCTCCTTGGTCAGGCCGCCGAGCTCGGCCTGGGAGACGAGCTTGCGGGTCTGCGCGATCCACGGCAGCGCGGCGTCGATCGTCGCGGGCGTCTCCTTGACGCCCGGCAGGATCTCCTTGGCGAAGGCGCGCGTGTTGGGGAACGACGCGTCGAGGTGCGTCAGGGCGGTGTTGGTGTGCTCGAGCGTCGGGCCGAGCAGCGCGATCGTCTGCTTGAGGTCGGACTGCCGCGAGGCCAGCGACGCCATCGTGGTGTTGAAGTTGGTGACGAAGTCCTTGAGCGACTGCTCGTTGCGCGAGAGCGCGCGGGTGACCTTGCCGGTGTTGTCGACCAGCCCCGAGAGGTCGTGGCTCTGCAGCCCGAGGAAGGCGTGGTTGACGATCGAGGCGTTGCGCAGCGCGCCGGGCGCGGTGTCGATGGAGTCGTTGAGCGACTTGGCCGCGGTCTCGCCCTTGACGGCCGGGTCCTGGGTCACGTCGTCGGCGGCGGTCGGCTGGTAGGTCAGCGCGGTGCCGTAGCCCTCCAGCAGCCGCTTGAGGTCGTCGCGCGTGTTGCTCTGCAGCGCCGTGAGGATCTGGTCGAACTGCACGGGGGCGGCGGTCTGGGTCATCGGCAGCGTGTCGCCGTCGGAGATCGTCGGCGCCGCGGGGGTGCCCGGCGACAGGTCGACGAACTCGTTGCCCTCGAGGAAGATGCGCGGCCGCACCTTCATCGTCGCGTCCTTGTGGATGGGCAGGCCGGCCTTGTCGATCTCCATCGTCACGACCGCGGCGTTGCCGTCGCCGCCCTTGTAGGCCTGGACGCTCTTGACCTTGCCGATGTTCACGCCCGCGATGCGGACCGGCGAGTTGGGCCGGACGTTGTTGGCGTTCTCGAACACCGCCTTGACCCGGAAGCCGTGGGTGAACGGCACGTGCTTGCTGAAGCCCGCGTAGGACGCGATCGCGGCGAGCAGCAGCACGAGCAGCCCCACCAGGAACGGGTTGGGCCCCGTGCGGTCCTTGCGCAGGACGCGCTTGCGCTTGTCGGACTTGGAGCTCATGGCTTCGGGGTGTCGCTCGACACCTGGGTCTTCTGCGTGGTGAGGCCCTGGTTGCCCGGGGCGTTCCCGATGACCTGCTTGCCGATGGCGTAGGGCTCGTTGCCCGCCTCGCACTCGGCCGTCTGGCCGGGCGACGCCGTGTTCGGGTACGGGTTGGCGTGCAGGTAGTTGTCCTTGCTGGGCCCGTTGGCCGGACCCGACGACGGGCCGCCCTCGTTGTTGGGGCCCTGCGGCGTCGCGACGATCATGAAGCGCTGGCCGGTGCCGTTGGTGTCGCCCTCGCTGAGCACCGAGGCGGCGTTGCGGAACAGCAGCGTCCAGTAGTTGCAGACCGTCTGGGTCGGCGTGACGGTCGCCAGCAGCGGGTTGGCGATCCGCGCGGTCTGGCCGAGGTCCTGGATGCCGAGCGCGACCAGCGGATCCTCGGCGAAGCGCTGCAGGGAGGCGAAGACCGGCTTGAGGTCCTTGTTGAACTGCACCGAGCGCCGCAGGGCGGGCGTGCCGACCGTGAAGGCCGAGGACAGGTCGGCCGCCGCGCCGCGCAGCGCCTTGACGCCCGGGCGCAGGTCGTGGAAGAAGCCTTCGCTGTTGGCCAGGAACGGGCGCTGCTTGGGCAGCTCCTGGATCGCCGTCTGCAGCGCCGGCGGCCCACCGCTGATCGAGTCCTGGAGGTAGGGCCGCGCGACGGAGGCCAGCGCGCCGAAGGTCGTGTCGAGGTTGCGGAACAGCGCGGCCTGCGTCTCGGCGACGGGCGCCACGATCGCCGACGTGCGGCCGAGCGCCTGCGTGAACCGCGCCAGGCGCGTGCGGTCGTCGGCGAGGTTGGCCATCGCCGGACCGAGGTTGCGCAGCAGCGGGTCGAGCGACTGGATCGCCTCATGCAGGTCCTGGCCGCGGCCGGCGAACGCGTTGCCGAAGCCGAGCAGCTGCTGCTGGGCGGCCGCGCGCGTCTTGTCGTCGAACGTGCTGAGGAACTCGTCGAACTCGACCGGGGCCGGAGTGGCGGCCTTCAGCGGGATGACCGCGCCGTCGGCGTAGCCGGCGGTCGAGCGGCCCTTGCTGATCTCGACGTACTTCAGGCCGAGGGCCGACTTGGACCGCACGAGGATCGTGGAGTCCTTGGGCAGCGGCTTGACCGTCGTCTCCAGCTTCAGGT
>JAOPZP010000571.1 GCA_025964055.1 Conexibacter sp. | reverse complement strand
GCGCCGCCCTCAGCCCTCGACCGCGACGCGCAGCGGGATGCCCGACGGGTCCACCACCCGGACGGCGTCGCCGGCCGGCTCGGGGGCGGCGCCGGCCGCCTCCAGCCGCGCGATGACGCGGTCGCGTTCAGCGGCGTCGGGCAGCACGATCGTCACCTCGAGCAGCCGTGCGGTGGTCGGTGGCGCCGGCTCGCGGCGGCGCGTCTCCCATACGTTGGCGCCGAGGTGATGGTGGTACCCCCCGGCGGCCAGGAACGCCGCCTGCTCGCCGAGCTGCGCCATCAGTGCCAGGCCGAGGAGGTCGCGGTAGAAGGCGATCGTCTCCGCGACGTCGGCCGCGCGCAGGTGGACGTGGCCCATCACGGTCCCGGCGGCGAGGCCGTCGAACGGCTCGGTCGCGGGGTCGGGGAGCTCGGAGAGCAGGGAGTCGACGTCGAGTGCCCAGGTCCCCATCCGCTGCCCGACCTGCCCCTCCCACAGCTCGCGCGGGCGGTCCCAGTAGACCTCGATCCCGTGGTGGTCGGGATCCTGGAGGTAGATGGCCTCCGAGACGAAGTGGTCCGACAGGCCGACGAGCGGCACCCGCTCGCGCGCAGCGTGCGCGAGGAAGCGGGCCAGGTCGGTGCGCTCGGGCAGCAGCAGCGCGAAGTGGAAGAGGCCCGGGTAGCCGTCGGACGGCACGGCGCCGGGAAGCTCCTCCAGGAGCAGCAGCTCACCGCCGCCCGGCGGGCCCAGCGCGGCGAACCCGGCCTCGCGGCGCAGCGCCGTGAGGCCGAGCGCGTCGCGGTAGTAGGCGATCGACCGGTCGACGTCTGCGACCGTCAGGCGCACCGCCCCCATGTGCGTGCCGGCGGCGATCGCCGCTGTCGGCGGCGCCACGGCGGCGGTCGCGGTCAGCTCCTCAGGATCCCGCGGTGCTTCGGCCATCGCCCAAGTCAAGCAAACGGCGCGCGCCGCGCCCTATCGGCGGTGCGCGGGCCGCGCGTGCTGCAGCTCGCGCTCGAGGCGTGCCAGGGCCGCGAGCCGGCGCTGGACCGACGGGTGCGTGGCGTGCAGGGCACGCCTCCACCCGGTGACCGTCTCGACCGGGAGCAGGTGCAGCGCGTCGCGCGCGGCGACGGCGCGCAGGTCCTCGCCGCGCAGGCGCACGAGGTCGCCCGACACCTTCATCAACGCCGAGGCCAGCGCGCTCGGGCGTCCGGTCAGGGCGACGGCGCCGGCGTCGGCGGTCAGCTCGCGGTAGCGCGAGAGCGTGTTGCTGCCGAGCGCGGCGATCGTCCCGATGGCGGTCCCGACGAGGCGGCCGGCCATCAGCCAGAAGCCGAACCACACGTTGGTGCCGCCGCCGCGGAGCAGCACCGCACCGGGCAGCCCGACCATCGTCATGACGGCCGCGTCGCGGTTGACGACGTGGCTGAGCTCGTGGGCGACGACGGCCTCGAGCTCGGCGGGCTCGAGCAGCTCGAGCAGCCCGCGTGTGACGTGCAGCCGCGGCGCCCGTCCGGGCGCGTCGACGATCCAGCTGTTGGGCTGGCGCTCGTCGTCGACCGCGATCTCCGGCTCCGGCAGGTCGGCCACGACGCACAGCCGCGTGACGATCGCGCGCAGGTCGGGCTCCTCCCCGGGCGCCAGCGGGTGGGCCGCGTCGGTCCGGCGCCGCTCGGCGACCACGGCGCCGACGCCCAGCAGCGTGGCGAGCCCGAGGCCGACGAGGACCCGCGACGGCAGCATCAGCACGCACAGCGTCAGGAGCGCGAACACGACCGCGGGCGTCAGCACGGCGGCCAGGACCATGCGGGCCTGGAGCCCGCGGTCGGCCGGGAAGAGCTCACGGCGCCGCTGCATCCACCGAAGGTACCGGCGGGCGCGCCCGCCCACCAGGTCGGCGCGTCCGCGCAACGACCATCGTTGCCACACTCTTTGCGCTGCCGTTATTATTTGCGCCGATGCAAGCACAGGGCGTCTCCGCGAAGCAGCTCGCCGACGAGTTGGTGTCCTTCCTGGCCACCACCATGAAGACGGCCCAGGGCGAGGTCTTCAAGGTGGTCGAAGAGCTCGACCTCTCGATGACGCAGCTGAAGATGCTGTTCGTGCTCGACGGCTCCGAGCGGGAGCTCACCCCGTCCGAGCTCGCCAAGTCGATCGGCCTCTCCCCCGCGGCCGCCGGCCGCGCGGCCGATGCGCTCACGCGGCAGGGCGTCGTCTCGCGCCGCGAGGACGACCAGGACCGGCGCGTCAAGCGCCTCGCCCTCACCGAGCACGGCAAGGAGTGCGTGAACCGCATCTCGGCCGCCCGGCGCGAAGGCCTGACCCGGCTCACCGAGCGGCTCGACCCCGATCAGCGCGCGGCCCTGTCGCAGGCGCTGGCGCCGCTGCAACCCGACCCCTCCTCCTCCCCCGACTGCGCCCCGAGCGCGAAGGAGCTCCGATGAGCGCTCCCGCACCGCCCAACCGCGACAAGGTCTTCGACCGCGCGCTGATCTCGATCTCCGCCGTCGTGGTGCTCGGCACGTTCATGTCGATCCTCGACACGACCATCGTCAACGTCGCGATCAACACCCTGTCGCAGGACTTCCACACGTCCTTGGCGACGATCCAGTGGGTCTCGACGGGCTACATGCTCGCGCTCGCCACGGTGATCCCGCTGACCGGCTGGGCCGCCGACCGGTTCGGCACCAAGCGGTTGTACATCATCTCGATCGGCCTCTTCCTGATCGGCTCCGCGCTGTCGGGCATGGCATGGTCGGCGGAGTCGCTGATCGGCTTCCGCGTGCTGCAGGGCCTGGGCGGCGGGATGATCATGCCCGCCGGCATGACGATCCTGTCGCAGGCCGCCGGGCCGCAGCGCATGGGCCGCGTGATGGGCATGGTCGGCGTGCCGATGCTCATGGGCCCCATCATCGGGCCGATTCTCGGCGGCTGGCTGGTCGACGACGTCTCCTGGCGCTGGATCTTCTACGTCAACATCCCGATCGGCGCCATCGCGCTGCTGGCGGCGACCAAGCTGCTGCCGCGCGACGAGCCCGCCGCCCACCAGCGCCTGGACTGGCTCGGGCTCGTGCTGCTCTCCCCCGGACTCTCGGCGTTCGTGTACGGGTTGGCCGAGACGTCGTCGTCGGGTGGCATCGCCGCGACGCAGGCCTGGCTCCCGATGCTCGCCGGCGCGCTGCTGATCGGCACGTTCATCTACCACGCCGCGCGCCACGCCTGGCCGCTGATCGACGTCAAGCTGTTCAAGAACCGGACGATGAGCGCGGCCTCGACGACGACGTTCGCGTTCGCGGCCGGCATGTTCGGGATGATGTTCATGTTGCCGCTCTACTACCAGGTGGTGCGCGGCCAGTCGGCGCTGCACGCCGGGCTCCTGCTCGCGCCCCAGGGCGTCGGCGCGGCGATCATGATGCCCATCGCCGGCAAGCGCACCGACGACATCGGTGCCGGCAAGATCGTCCTCGGCGGGCTCTCGCTGCTGCTGCTCGGGATCGTCGGCTTCACGCGCGTCGGGGCCGACACGTCGTTCTGGTTCCTCGGCGGCTGCCAGTTCTTGATGGGGTTGGGGATGGGCGCGTCGATGATGCCGGCGATGAGCGCCGCCTACCAGACGCTGCAGCGCAACCAACTGGCCCGGGCGACCACGGCGCTGAACATCATCCAGCGCGTCGGCGGGTCGATCGGCACCGCGCTGCTGTCGGTCGTGCTGACCCACCAGCTCGCCAGCCGGCTGCCCGGCGGCGCCGAGGGCGGGCTCGGCTCGGCGCAGTCGCTGCCGGCCGGCGCGCGCGACCGGATCGCGCCCGATCTGGCCCAGGCGTTCGGCCACACCTTCTGGTGGGCGGCGGCGATCATCGCGCTGGCGGTGATCCCGGCGCTGTTGCTCCCGCGCTCCAAGCCGCAGGCGCCGGCGGCGCCGGGCGCCGAGGAGGCCCGCGCCGAGGAGGCGCTGCTGATCGAGGTGTAGCGGTCGCTCGGCGGCGCCGCGGCTACAACTGCGGCCGCACGTCGAGCACGACCTTGCCGAGGGCGCCGCGGCCGTCGATGGTCTTCAGCGCCTCGGCGGCCTCCTCGAGCGGGAAGCGCTGGCCGACGATCGGGCGCACGAAGCCGCGCTGCATCAGCTCGTCGACGGCCGCGCCGATCTGGCGGTTGACCTCGGGCTTGGCCATGATGTAGGCGCCCCAGCCGGCCCCGATGACCTCGGTGTTGTTGAGCAGCAGGCGGTTGACGCGGACCTCGGGGATCGAGCCGCCGGTGAACCCCACGACGACGACGCGGCCCTCCTCGCGCAGCGAGCGGATCGAGTCGGTGAAGCGATCGCCGCCGACGGGATCGAGCACGAGGTCGACGCCGCCGGCCGACAGCTCCTTGACCTGGTCCTTCCACGGACCGTCGGAGCGGACGACCTCGTCGGCGCCGGCGTCGCGGGCGACCTGCTCCTTGTCGTCGCTGGAGACGACCGCGATCGTCGTCGCTCCCAGCCCCTTGGCGACCTGCAGCGACGCGGTGCCCACGCCGCCGGCGGCCCCGTGGACCAGCACCGTCTCGCCCTCGGCCAGGCGGCCGCGCAGCTTCAGCGCGAAGTAGGCGGTGTGGTAGTTGAGGATCAACGCGGCGCCCTGGGCGAAGTCCAGCGCGTCTGGCAGCTTGAACGTCAGGAACTCCGGCGACACGGCGGTCTCGGCGAAGCCGCCGAGCATGCAGAAGGCGGCGACGCGGTCGCCGGCCTGGACCGCGGCGCCCTCGGGCGCGCTGCGCACCGTCCCGCCGACCTCGCTGCCGGGGATGAACGGCAGCGGCGGCTTCATCTGGTACTCGCCGCGGGTCTGCAGCACCTCGGGGAACGAGACGCCGGCGACCTCGACGTCGACCACCACGCCACTGCCCGGCGTCAGGAAGTGCGACGCCTCCGGCTCGGGCACGTCGGCGATCTGCAGGGCGGTGTCGGGACCGGTGAGCTCGGTGATCTGGAGGGCGCGCATGGAGCGCACCCTAACCTGAATCCGGATTCAACCCCGCCGACGGCTGGTGCGGCCCCGGGGCGTCGATCAGCCGTCGTCCTGCGAGAAGGCCCACCGGGCCTCGTCGATGTCCAGGCCCGCCGACAGGCAGGCCAGCAGCTTCATGCGGATCGCCTGCGGGGAGAGGAAGCCGGCGGGGATGATGTTGGTCCCGCGCAGGTCGCGCTCGGAGCCGGCGTAGCCGTAGGTCGCGTTCAGCACGACGCCGCGCTCGGGGCGGCAGTAGGCGACGACCGGGATCTCCTTGGCCGCCTCGCCCCAGATCTCCAGGACCTCGGGGGCGAGGTGGCCGGCGCCGAGGGTGCCGAGGACGATGCCGTCGGGCGCGGTCGTCAGCGCTGCCCGGGCCAGCGAGCCGTCGTCGCCGGCGGTCGAGGGCACGATCAGCACGCGCTTGTCCAGCGACGGCGGGTCGAGCGGCGGGTTGCGCGGGATGCGCGACCAGATTGTCGGGTGGCCCTCGGTGACCCGGCCCAACGGCCCGGTCTGCGGCGAGGAGAACGCGACCAGCGACGTCGTGTCGGTCTTGCGCGCGCAGCGCGCGTGGTGGATCTCGCCGCCGAAGACGACGAGGACCCCCATGCCCGCGGCGGGCGCGCTGGCCGCGACGCTGACGGCGTCGACGAGGTTGGCGGGACCGTCGGCGCCCGCGGCCGAGGCGGGCCGGATGGCGCCGGTGAAGACGATCGGCGCGTCGGCGTCGTGCAGGACGTCGCAGAGCATCGCGGTCTCCTCGAGCACGTCGGTGCCGTGGGTCACGACCACCCCGATGCCGCGGCGCGCGGCGTCGCGGGCGGCGCGGCAGACCCGCA
>JAOPZP010000550.1 GCA_025964055.1 Conexibacter sp. | reverse complement strand
GATCGTCGCGCTGGCGTTCGCCCTGCTGATCGCGGGCATCTTGTCCGACAAGCTCTGGCCGCTCGAGTTCCTCCACGTCGTCTTCGGCTCGGCGTGGACGGTCATCGACCTCTTCCTCGGCCTCGTGCTGGGACCGATCATGGGGCGCATGGCGATCCCGTCGCGCATCGACTTCACCACCAAGTTGATGCCGAAGATGCTGCTGATCATGCCGACGGTCGTGACCGTCACGCTCGCGGCCGGCTGGCAACTGGGCAACTACCTCGGGACCGTCGACAGCTCGTACTACAACCACGACTGGATCGTGGCGAGCTACATCGTCGTCGGCTGCATGGCGATCATCGCCCTGGGCCTCCTGGAGCCGGCCAACGTCGCGGTGCTCGTGGAGCTCAAGAAGCCGCGGCCCGACCCCGTGGTGATCGAGCGGTTGATGAAGCGCTTCATCTACACCGCCGGCGTCCTCGGGATCCTGCAGGTCGCGACGTTCGTGATCATGACCAAGGTGGCGACGGGATGACCGAGGAGCGCCGCCTGCCGCCGGTCACCGAGATCGGGATGCTGTCCCTGGCGCTCATCGTCGCCGGCGGCATCTACCTCTCGGCGCACCTGCCCAAGCACGTGCCGCTCACGCCGGCGGTCGTGCTGCTCGCGCTGTCGGCGGCGCTGCTGGTCGGCAACCTCGTCGCGCTCGCACGCGTGGACGACTTCGCGTGGGACCGCTTCGTCGACGTCGGCAAGTGGTCGCTGCTGGCCTACGCGATCACGGCGGGCCTGATCGAGTTCTCGTTCCTGCACAACCACCTGCGCGGTGGCGCGCTCGTGGTCCTGACGCTCTCGCTCGTCGTCTACGCCGTGCACGTCCCGATGCTCATCGGGTTCACCGTCGCGCGCTACGCCACGGACTAGCACCGGCGCCCCGGGCTCAGGCCCGCAGAGCAGCGTGCACGCGCTCGGCCTCGGCGCCCGCGGCCTCGGCGAAGTCCGGTCCGCTGCTGGCGTACAGGATCGACCGCGAGACGCTGATCAGGAAGGCCTCGCTGCCGGAACGCCGGTGGGCATCGACCGCGGCCGCCAGGTCGCCGCCTTGCGCGCCGACCCCCGGGACGAGCGCCGGAACCGACGGCGGGATGTCCTGCCGGACCTGGGCGAGCTCGTCGGGGAACGTCGCCCCGATCACGACGCCGCAGTTGCCGCGGTCGTTCCAGTCGGTGGCCACGGCGCGGGCGACGTGCCGGTAGAGCGGCTGGCCGGCGACGACCAGGTCCTGGAACTCGCCGCCCCCGGGGTTCGACGTGCGCGCCAGGACGAAGATCAGCTTGTCGTCCTGCTCGAGAAACGGCCGCAGCGCCTCCCGGCCCAGGTACGGGTGAACGGTGATCGCGTCGGCGCCCAGGACGTCGAAGGCGGCGGTGACGTAGCCCTGGTTGGTGGAGCCGATGTCGGCGCGTTTGGCGTCCAGGATCACCGGCACGTCGGGCGCCCGGTCCTTCACGGCGCGGATCGTGGCCGCCAGCGCCCGGGCGCCCGCGGGCCCCAGCGCCTCGTAGAACGCCGCGTTGGGCTTGAACGCACACGCGATGTCGGCGGTGCGGTCGATGATCTCGCGATGGAACGCGACGACGCGCTCCTCGATCGGCGCCGACGGCAGCAGCGTGGGCGGCAGCCGCGCCGGGTCCGGGTCGAGCCCGACGCACAGGTTCCGCCCCGCGGCGAAGTGCTCGGCCAGGACGTCGGCACAGCGGTCGCCCTGCGTCATCCGCGCGCGGACTCCAGCAGCGCTCGCTGGTCGATGCCGAAGCGCTCGGCCAGCCAGTCGCACAGGTACTCCATCCCGATCGTCGGGTTGTCGTGCTGGCAGTGCTCGGCGCCGGTCTCCTCCTCGCCGATGAGCTTGAGCGTCACGTCCACGCCGCGCGCGCGGGCGTCGTCGTAGACCCGCTGGGCCTGCGTGACGCCCAGGACGTCATGGCCGCCGTGGACGATGAGGTAGGGGCACTGCATCCCCCCGAGCACGCCGTCGAGCGTGAACGGCCGTGCCTTCTCCAGCGCGGCGGCCATGGAGTCGGCGCCGAAGACCCACTTGATGTGGCCCGCGAGGCCGTGGTCCTCGCCCGCGCCGCCCCAGAGGTCCTGGATGCTCCAGATGGCGCCGTGGGAGACGACGGCCGCGAGCCGGTGCTCGAACGAGCCGGCCCGTGCCGCGTAGTAGCCGCCGAGGCTCGACCCCGAGACCGCGATGCGCGACGGGTCGACGTCGTCGCGGGTCTCGAGGTAGTCGATGCAGCGGCCCACCGGGACCTCGTAGTCATAGCGGTTGTGAACGCCGAAGCGGCGCAGCGTCGCGCCCTGGCCCGGGCCGTCGACGAGCAGGCAGCTGATGCCGCGACGCAGCGACCCGTTGCCGACCATGAACAGGAGCTCCTCCTTGAAGGAGTCCAGCCCGCCGAAGGCGATCAGCACCGGCTGGCGGCCGGTGTCGTAGGGCGCGCGGATGAAGTAGCCCGCGAGGTGCACGCCGTCCTCGTACGGGATCTCGACACGCTCGACCGGCGGCGTGAAGTAGCGCCCCGCCTTCTGGAAGCTCGCCTCGCACTTGTCGAACGTCGCCAGGCGCCGGGGGTCGTCGCCGGCCAGCCAGAACTCGGCCGAGCGGTAGTTGTCGACCGCACGCAGCCAGCAGGCCTTCGCGGTCTGCACGTTGCCCGCCGCTTCGGCGGCGTCGCCGCGCGCGCGATTGCGCTCCGCCGTCACGAGCCATTCCTCGTGCCAGCTCTCGTCGTCGCCCGGCTTCATGCGGCTCGCGGTCTGGAAGCACTCGCTGATCGAGCCGCCTCCCTCCTGCGTCTCGCCGAGCGCGCGACGGAACTGGTAGCTCATCCACGGGTGCTCGGGCCAGTGGTGCCAGCCGTAGGGCTCGAAGTGGGCTCCGCGCTCGGCGGTGAGCTGCTCGATCGTGCTGTCGGTCATCGTCCTTGCTCCTGATGGTCATGGGCGGGCTGTGGCAGGTCGAAGAATCGGCGCGCCGAGCCGGTCAGCACGGCGTCGCGCTCGTCCGGGGCCAGTGCCTCGTCGATCGCGCTGAGGTTCGCGGCGGGGTCGGCGACCGAGAACGGATGGTCGGAGCCGAACGCCATCTGGTCGACGCCGACGAGCTCGCGCACCGCGAGCACGGCGGGCGCGTGGTAGACGAGGGCGTCGAAGAACACCTTGCGCAGGTCGTGCGTCGGCGGCGAGGTCAGCGCCTCGCGCACGCTCGGGTCCGACCGCCACGCGGCGTCCAGGCGCCCGCCGAGGAACGGGAGGGTCCCGCCTCCGTGCGAGGCGACCAGGCGCAGTCCGGGATGCCGCTCCAGGACACCGGCGAAGACCAGCCGGGAGAGGGCCACGGTGGTCTCGAACGTGAAGCCGAGCGCCACCGGGAAGGCGTGCCCCCACCCGCTGAGCTGCTCGCGGCCGACCAGGTAGTGCGGGTGCAGCAGCAGCGGGAGGCCGGACTCCTCGAGGGCCGTCCACACGGGCTCGAGCTCCGGGTCGTCGAGCTCGCGGCCGCAGACCCGGCAGCCGTTGATGGCACCGTAGAGCGTCGGCGTGCCGGCGATCTCGGTGACGGTCAGCGCCGCCTGCGCGATGTCGTGCTGGGGCAGCACGCCCATGCCGACGATGCGTCCCTGCGTCAGGCCCTCCAGCGAGGCGAAGTACTCGTTGGCGCGGAGGGCCAGCTCGGGCGCCTCGTCGCCGTCGAAGGGATCGAGCCACGGATTGCCCAGCGAGGCGACCGTCTGGACGATGCCGTGCGACGCCATGAACGCGAGCTTGGCGTCGAGGTCCCAGTACTCCTCGTCCATCGGCCGTCCGTGCTCGCCCTCGAAGATCACGAAGCGCTCGGCGCCGGGTTCGCCCACGACGCGGGGCGGCGCGGTTCGGCGCTTGAGCGCCTCGACGTACCACCGCGGGTACAGGTGGGAGTGGATGTCGACGGTCGCGGGCATCAGCGGTTCTCCTGGTTGGGCTCGGGCCGGCCGAGCTCGTGGTAGAGCTCCGGGCGCCGCCAGCGCAGCACGCCGGGAATCGTCCGGTAAGGCTTGGGGAACTCGATGCGCTCGTCGCGCGAGCGCAGGAAGGACAGCCGGTCGCGGTCGAGGTCGGCGATGAGCATGCCCTCGTCGCCGGACTGGGCGAGCACCTGCTCGGGAGCGGCGACGATGCCGACCCCCTCCTCGTCGGCGGCATAGAGGTTCTGGACCGCCGCCGTGTGCACGAGGTTCTCGATCGCGCGGGCCCAGACCATGGTGCGCCACGTGGGCAGGAGCTCGTTGATCGCGCCTCCGGCCGGGAACAGGATCGTCTCGGCGCCCTTGAGCGCCAGCGAGCGGGCCAGCTCCGGGACGTAGACCTCGCTGCAGACCAGCAGGCCGATGGGCCCGAGCCGCGTGTCGAACACGGCGGGCTCGTGCGAGGAGGCGGCGTAGTCGAAGCCCCACGCGTCGATGTCGCGGTAGATGTAGGGGCCGGTCGGGGTGGTGCGGCGGTACGGCGGGGCCACCACGCCGCGGTCGTCGATCAGGTGGAGGACGACGTGATGGCGGTGCGCGTCCGCCGGCTCGATCGCGCCGGCCACGACGTGCAACCGCAGCTCGGCCGCCTTGGCGCTGAGGCGACCGAGCGCCTCGAAGTCGTTGTCGGGGTTGGTCGGCCCGGGGTACCCCTCCGGGAACAGGACGAGGTCGGCCTGCGCGGCGTGGGCGCGGTCCATCCACCGCAGCGCATCGTCGACGTTGCGCGCCTCCTCGGCGCCGGTGTGGGCCCGCGGCTGCACCGCGGCCAGCCGGAAGCTCATCGCGGGTCTCCGTCCTGGAGACCCTGGAGCAGCACGTCACGGGCGCGACCCAGGTGGTCGCCGAGCAGCGCGACCGCCGCGTCCTCGTCGCCGTCGCGCAGGAGCTCGAGGAGCACGGCGTGCTCCTCGACGAACTGCTGCTGATCGTCCGGGGACCCCACCGCGAATGCGTCGAGGCCGGCGATGCGACCACGCAGGTGACGCAGGAGATCACTGAGCGTCCGGTTGCGTGACGCGATCATGATCAGACCGTGGATCTGCTCGTTGATGCCGGCGAGCTCGTCGAAGCGACGCCGCCGGAGGGCCCGCCGGTCGGCCGCGATCAGCTCGGCCAGCCGCGTGAGCTCCTCGTCGGAGATGCACGACGCGGCGAGGCGGACGGCCTCGCCCTCGAGGAGCTCCCGCACCACGAACATCTCGGCCACCTCACGCGCCGAGAGCCGATGGACCACGAGCCGCGAGGCCCCGTCGCGGACCAGGTACCCCTCCAGCTCGAGGTGCAGCAGCGCCTCGCGCACAGGGGTGCGGCTCATCCGCAGCATGGGCCCGACCTCGACCTCCAGCACCGCCTCGCCCGGCGCGATGCGGCCGCCGATGATCGCGGCGCGCAGCTCCTGGTAGGCGCGTTCCGACAGCGAGTCGGTGCTCATGCCGGTCCCTCCTCGCCGCGCAGCGCTCGCGCGGCGCTCGCCGCGAGCCCGCCGGCCATGAGCAGGTGGTCGCGCATCGCCGCGCGCG
>JAOPZP010000586.1 GCA_025964055.1 Conexibacter sp. | reverse complement strand
GTAGGCGACGGCGATCACCGCCGCGTCGCGGCCGACCGCGTCCCGCGCGGCGCGCAGCACCGCGACGGCGTCCTCCGTGGTCGAGGCGCCCCAGAGGCCGAGCTTGACGTAGTCCGCCCCGCAGCGCACCGCGCCCAGCGCGGCGAGGGCGGCGGTGCCCGGAAGGGATGGCATGTCGCCGATCGCGACGCTGAGCGGCAGCTCCGCCGGCAGGACGGCTCGCACCTGCCCGATCACTCGAGGGGCCGGGGCGCCCAACGACCCTTCGGCGGGGTTCTTGACGTCGACGACGTCGACCCCGCCGGCGACGGCCAGCCGCGCCTCGGCGCCGTCGATCACGCTCACCAGCAGCTTCATGCGACCTCCTCCACGCGCGCGCCCCGGTTGTCGAAGCGCACGACCTCTGCTCGCCCGCCGGCGCCGAGCTCGGCCTCGAGCCGGCGCCCGATCTCGTGCCCCTCCGCCTCGCTGCCGACGACCCCGTAGACGGCCGGCCCCCACGAGCTCTGGCCGGCGCCGGCCGCCCCGAGCCGCAGCAGCGCGTCCACGAGCGGCCCGGCCTGCGGATGGAAGGTCCCGCCCTGGACCGGAGCGAACGCGTCGCCCACCAGCCGCTGGAGCCGGCTCAGCGCCGCACCGAACTCGACGAGGTCGGCCTCGACGAGCGCCGGCAGCAGCGCGGTCAGCACGACCCAGGCGATCTCCGCCGACCGATCGGGATCGGGGCGCAGGTCCGCGAACGCGGCCTCCTCGGCACCGCCCGAGAGCCCGGGCTCCGCCGCGGGGGTCACGAGGACGCAACGCCACTCGTCCGGCATCGGGTGGCGCACGAGGAGCGGTGCCGGCTCCGCGCTCCCCGGGCGCCTGCCCCCCTCGACGACGAGACCGCCCAGGGCGAACGTCCACAGGCCGACGGCCGAGCGGGCCCCGCGCCCCGCCATGCGCGCCACCGCCGCGGGATCGGGCGACCGCCCCGCCAGCGAGGACAGCGCCGCCGTCACGGCGAGCGCCAGCTTCGTGCCGGAGCCGAGGCCGGCATGCGCGGGGATGGCCTCGAGCACCCGCACCCGTGCGCCCCACGCATCGCCGAGCGCATCGCGGCAGTGCTGCGCCGCGGCCAGGGCGCGGTCGGCGTCGGGGCCCTCGACCGTGAGCTCGTCGCTGGCGCTCGCCTCCACGACCACCGCCGGCCGGCTCACCGCCACCCCTAGCCCGCCGAACCGGCGGGGCCCGTCGCCGGAGGCGTCGAGCATGCCCATGTGCACCCGCGCGGGCGCCTCGACGCGGACCGTCGTCATCCGTCGCCGATCGCGGTGCGCACGTGCGTCAGGACGCAGTCCATCGCCGCCCGCTCGCGCGGGCCGGCCGTCTTGTCGACCACGACGGCCAGGCGCGCGAGCTCGGCACGGATCTCGTAAGCCGGCAGCCGGCGGGCCCGCGAGGCGAGGATCGAGGCCTCGAGGACCGCACCGCACGCCCGGCTGAAGCCGACGAACTCGTGCCCGGTTCCCCGGCCCACGACGCGCGTCGTCACGCGGGCGCGCGGTCCAGTCGCGTCGATCGCATCGACGGCGACCTCGCGCCAGGAGCAGGCGTCGGCGAGCACGGCGCCGTCGACGACCGTCGCCGGCCGGGTCGGCGGGTGCGGGTCCTCGAGCGCGGCCTGCGTGAACAGCAGGATGTCGTCGGTGACGTTGACGACTGCCGCGCCGCTTCGCTGGAGGTTGCGCAGCGTGCGCGTCGCGCGGTAGGGCTTGATCACGATCGCCTCGTCGCCCCATTCCACCCCCATCGCCGCACAGTTGACCGTGCCGTCCGGGTTGATCGTCGTCGTGACCGTCTCGACGATCATCCCCGGAAGGACCGCTCGAGGACGTCCGGCTCGACTGCCCCCGCGTGGAAGGACCGCCCGGTCTCGACGCTCACGACGCGGACCTCGGCAGGGCTGAACAGCATCGGGTCGATCGCGTAGAAGTCCCAGCCGGCTCGCTCGAGGACCTTGCCGAACGGCTCGCCGTAATCGCGCGACGCGGAGGACGGCAGGCGATCGACGATCGACTCGAGCTCGTCGTCGGGCGCATCGACGGTGAGCTCGACCTGGCCGCCGTAGAGCACCGCGTCGTTCGTTCGCCCGATCGCCTCGGGATCGGTGCGCGCCACCGGCGGCAGCGGACAGGTCCCGAAGCCGCTCACCACGCGCCGGACGTCGAACTCGACCTCGTGCAGCTTGTGCAGGGCGGTCTCGACGATGCGCGCGGCGACCTGGACGCCGCCGGCGAGGCTCGCCGTCGGCGCGGCCAGCAGCGTGAGATCGGCCGGCGCCACCCCGGCGCGCTCGGCCACGTGGGCGGCGACCTCCGGCGGCGGCTCGTCGCGCGTCTCCAGACAGAGGACCGCCGTGCTCGCGCGCTCGTCGACGTCGAGATCGTCGAAGAGCTCCTCGGCGCGGATCAGCGCGCGGGCCGGCCCACTGGCCATGGCGAAGTAGCCGTCACGGTCGATCTGCCAGCCCGCGTACTGGGAGGCCAGGCACGCGAGCGCGGGATGGTCGGTGACGACCGTGAGCCCGGGCAGCCAGCGGCCGTCGAGCACGAGCGGTGCGAACGTCACCGAGCCGAGCCCGCCCATGGTGATCTCGGCGAACCGGCGGCCCGCCTCGAGCCCGCCGGGCACGGCGCTGCCGCAGTCGACCAGCCGCGTCCCGCCCGGCAGCGTCCGCACCGCGATCCGCAACGCGTCGCTCTCGTCGGCGAGGCGGTCCGCGAGCTCGCGGGCGCGCTGGTTGAGAGACAGGGTCATCGAGGCGTCTCCAGGATCAGGATCTCACCGCGCCCGAGCTCGAGGCCGTCGCCCGACCAGCGCGTGTACCGGCCCTGGATCTGGTCGTCGGTCACCGGCAGGCCGAGCTCGCGCAGCCGGCGCAGGCACAGGCGAACGAACGGCGGGCGGTAGGTGCACGCCCGCGCGTAGGTCGGCAGAAGCGTGGCCGCCGTCATCGCGACGATGCTGGCGCGGCGCATGCCGGCGCCCGGGTGGGCGCCCAGTGCCCCGAAGGCGACGATCGTGCCCGCTAGAGCGCTGAGGCCGGCGGCCTCGCCGACGCGCCCGGCGACGGCGATGAGCCCGCGCCGCAGTCCCGCTCCCGCCTCCGCGCCGGCAGCTCCGTGGACGACGATCTCGCCCCCGCGCAT
>JAOPZP010000542.1 GCA_025964055.1 Conexibacter sp. | reverse complement strand
GCGCGGGCAGCGCCTTGGCCATGGTGCGGAAGGTGTCGTAGGCGCCGTCCTGCGCGGCGAACGCGGCCGACACGTTGACCTCGAAGCCGGTGCGGATGGCCAGCTCGCGGTCGCCCGACAGCATGCCGGCCGAGAGCCGCTCGATGGTCGCCTGGGGCGCCAGCTCCGAGCCCGGTCCGCCGCAGTACGTGCAGCCGAGCGTCAGCGTGCGGATGCGCTCGGGATGCCGCAGCGCGAGCTCCTGCGCGACCATGCCGCCCATCGAGATGCCCATGACGTGGGCGCTCTGCCAGCCGAGCGCGTCGAGGAGCGCGGCGGCGTCCTCGGCCAGGTCGGCGATCGAGAACGGGTCGTCGATCCGCGCGCTGCGGCCGATGCCGCGGTGGTCGTAGCTGACGACGTCGAAGCCGTCGAGCGCGCCGGCGAACGGATCGCCCCACGAGAGGTGCGTGCCGCTCATGCCCTGGATCAGCAGCAGCGGCTCGCCCGACCCGCGCCGGTGGTGGAAGAGCTCGAGCCCGTTGACGGTGAGGTGCGTCATGGGCGCCACCGTACCCGTTGGGCGGCGGCGCTCAGACCGACAGCGGCAGCATGAGCTGCCCGGGCGGCGCGGCGCGCGGCTCGGGCGCGACGACCTCGTCCTCGAAGCCCGCGACGCGGACGCCGAGCAGCCGCACGGGCCGTGCCGGCGCGTAGGCGCGCAGGAGCTCGACGGCGACCTCCATGATGGTGGCCTCATCGTTGATGTAGGTGTCGATCGACCGGGCGCGCGTCACGGTCGTCCAGTCGTCGAGGCGCACCTTGATCGCGATCGTGCGTCCCCGCGCCTCCTTGCGCTGCAGCGCCTCGGCGAGGTCCTTGGACTGCTGGCGCAGGACGGCCTCCAACTGCGGGTGGTCGGCGATGTCGGTGTCGAACGTCGTCTCGACCGACCGCGACTTGACGACGCGCTCGGTGACGACCGGCGACTCGTCGTGCAGGTGCGCGCGGCGGTGCAGGTCGTAGCCGTAGCGCTCGCCGAAGCGCTCCTGCAGCTCGGCGACGGGCGCGACCTGCAGCGCGCCGAGCGTGGCGTAGCCCATGTCGGCCAGGCGCGCGGCGGTCTTGGGGCCGATGCCGGGGACGATCCGTGGCGAGCGGTCGGCGAGGCGCGCGGCGGCGTCGGCGCGGCCGACGGCGACGAAGCCCGCAGGCTTGCCGAGGTCGCTGGCGATCTTGGCCACCAGCCGGTTGGGCGCCACGCCGGCGGAGATCTGGATGCCCGTCTCCTGCTTGACGTGGGCGATCAGCTCGCGCAGCAGCGGGATCGGCTTCTCGATGCCGGTGAGGTCGGCGTAGGCCTCGTCGATCCCCGCCTGCTGGAGGACCTCGAGCCGCTCGCGCACGAGCCCCCACACCTCGCGCGAGACGGCCGAGTAGGCCTGGTGGTCGGGCGGCACGTTGACGGCCTGCGGGCAGCGCCGCCGCGCCTCGGCGGCGCTCATCGCCGAGCCGACGCCGAACTTGCGCGCCTCGTAGCTGGCCGTCGTGACGACCGCGCGCGGACCCGACCCGGCGACGATGACCGGCAGGCCGCGCAGCTCGGGCCGGCGCAGCAGCTCGACCGACACGTAGAACGCATCGCAGTCGAGGTGGGCGATGACCCGCTTGGGCACGCGCCCAGGGTACGCGGCGTCGCCGACGCCGCAGGGGCCGGGCGCCGGCGTGGTCGCCGGCGCCCGCGGTGCCCCTACCGCGTGGTGAGGACCGTGCCGGTCGAGCCGAAGCCCAGCCGCTGCTTGGTCGCGGCGGTGAGGTCGAACTCGCGGCCGCCCACGTAGGGGCCGCGGTCGATGACGGGGACGCGCACGGTGCGCCCGCGGTAGTGCAGCGTCACCTTGGTGCCGCAGGGCAGGGACTTGTGCGCGACGCCCAGCATGCCGGCGGTCAGGGTGCCGCCGCAGGCCAGGTGCTGGCCGTAGAAGCCCGGGCCGTACCACGACGCCACCGCGCGGCGGTAGACGCGCGCGGTGCCGCCGAGCTGGCGGTCCGACTGCAGCTCGCGCGTGCCGCCGAAGTGGACGCGCAGGCGCATGGTGCCGGTGTGGCTCGCGCGCCACGCCAGGACGTAGCGGCCGCGGTGGTCGGTGCGGGCGTGGTCGACGGTCGTCCAGCCTCCGCCGGTCTGGCCGACCTGCAGCGAGACCGCGCGCCCGGAGCCGGCCGGGCGCAAGGCGCCGCGCACGACGACGCGACGACCGGCCAGGACGGTGCGCCGGACGCTCTTGATACTGAGTGCCGACGACGCCTTGGTGGCGACTGGAGCAGCCGCCGCCGGGGGCGCGGTGGACGGGACGGGGGTGTCGGCGGTCGCGATCGACGCGACCACGGCCGCGGCGAGGATGGTCGTGCTGAACAGCGCGCCGGCCATGCCGGTCGCGCGAAGGGTCTTGAGCCTCGTCATGAGGCCACCTCCTGCGTGTCGGGACAGTGCCTGCGGGGTTAGCTGTCGGGCTCGCGACCCACCACTCGGCGTGCATCGGGCACGCTTCGGCGATCCGCTACGGGGCCACGTCGGCCCCGATTCGCCCCATCCAGCCGGGTCTGGACCACACCGGCCGGCTCTGGGTCCCCCGCCCGCCCCCGTCAGTGCAGGGGCGGCTCGGCGTCTTCGAACAAGTGTTCGTCAGGCTACCCAGGGTCTCTTAGGCCTGTGTGAGGCCGGTCACAGGGCACTGGTCCATCGACGGACCGCGTTCAGGCGTGGTCAGCGCCCGTTGAGCGCTGCGGCGGTCCCCGCGAGGACCTGCGCGGCCATCACCGCGTGCACGCCCGTGTACGGGTCGCCGCTGGCCTCGAAGCGCTGCTGAGCGATCGCGATGAGGTCGTCGACCTCGCGCAGGGCCGCGTAGTGCTCGCGCTCGGCCTGGGCCTGGCAGGCCAGGCGGGCGAGGGCCAGCGGCTCGGTCGGGTCGCTGCCGCGGAACGTCATCTGCGCCGCCGCCGTCAGGTAGCTCACGGCCCGCTCGAAGCCCAGGACGCGGGGCCCGAGGCCGCCGGTCCCGGGCGCGGGCCCGAGGTCGAGCAGGTCCTCGCCGGCGACGACGCGCTCCAGCTGCGCGCCGGCGATCCCGGCGGCCTGCTCGCGGGTCAGCCCCACGGCACGCGCGATGCGCAGCATCGTCATCGACGCGTACTGCGGGCCGCCGTACGGCATGTCGGAGGCGTAGAGGATCTGCCCCGGCGCCACGGTGGCGAAGAGCGTGAGCAGGTCGGCGACCTGCCACCACGAGGTGTCGAACAGGACGTTGGCCAGCCCGGCGACGCGCGGCCCGAGGAGGCCGAGGTCGCTGATCCCCGCGTGCGCGAGGATCAACCGCGCGCCGGGATGGTCGGTGGCCATGTGGATCACGCTGTCGCCGAGGTCGGGGATCCCGCGGCCCGCGTGGAACAGCACCGGCAGCCGGTGCTCCCCGGCCAGCGCGACGACCTCCTCGACCACCGGATGCGGCAGGCCGAACGCGTCGCTGCGCGGGTGCAGCTTGAAGCCGCGCGCGCCCGCCGCCAGCGTCCGGCGCGCCTCGTCCATCGCATCGGGCTGCTTGGGGTCGATCCGGGCGAGCGGCACGAGCCGGCCGGCGGACTCCGCGCACGAGCGCAGCACCCAGTCGTTGGGATCGCGGTAGCCGTCGGGCTCCTGCATGGCGAAGACGAGCGCGCGCTGCTGGCCGGCGCCGTCCAGCGCGGCAACGAGCTCCTCCGGGTCGGCCTCGTACCCGTCGGGGTCGCGGTGGCCGATGTGCGTGTGGGCGTCGAACCAGTCCACGCCCTCCCCCAGCCACGCCAGGGCCTCGGCGCGCAGGTCGGAGACGACGCTCTCGTAGGGCAGTGGGCGGACCGGCATCGGCCGGACCCTACCCCGCGCCCGGTACCGGCTACGCCGCGGCGACCAGCTCGGGCAGCGCCGCGCCCAGCTCGGTGCGCAGGCGCGCAAGGCCGAGCCGGATGCGGCTCTTGGCCGTTCCGAGCGGGACGCCAGACTGCGCGGCGATCTGGTCGGCGGTCAGCCCGCCCCAGTAGGCGAGCACGAGCGCCTCGCGCTGCGGGTCGGGGAGGCGGCGCAGCGCGTCGCGCACCGTCGAGCGCTCGGCGGACGCCAGCGCCAGGTGGTCGGGGCGCTCGTCGTGGCGCGGGGTGTCGATCGACACCACCACCTCGAGGCGGTCGCTCGCGCGGCCCGAGGCCTGGACCTCGCGCCACAGGTCGACCGCGCGGCTGCGGGCCATCATGCGCAGGTAGCTGCCCAGCTCGCCGCGGCCGGCGTCGAACTTGCGCGGGTTGCGCCACACGCGCAGGAACACGTCCTGCGTGACGTCCTGCGCCTGCGCCTGGTTGCCGAGCACGCGGTAGGCGGTCGCGTGGACGCCCCGGCGGTGCTCGTCGTAGACGCGGCCGAAGGTGATGGGATCGCTGAGGTCCATTTGCGGGAAGTCCGTTCCGGGAGGGGCGTTGACGCTGACGTACCCTGGCCCGGCAGACCTTACACACGGTGTTGAAGGTTTCCAACGACGTTATGAAGCCTCCTCCCCGGCGCACGGACCGCCTTGCGGTAGGGGTCGCCCGGGTGGGACGATCACGCCGTGCCCGCACGCCTCACCGCTCTGGACTCGTCGTTCCTGCATCTCGAGGACAACGGGGCCCACATGCACGTCGCCGCCGTCATGACGTTCGAGGGCGAACCGCCGGCCTACGTCGACCTGGTGGCGGCGATCGAGGCGCGCCTGCACCTCGTCCCGCGCTACCGGCAGCGCCTCGCGTTCGTGCCGCTCGGCCAGGGCCGTCCGCGGTGGGTCGACGACCCCCACTTCAACGCCCGCTACCACATCCGCCACACCGCGCTGCCCGCTCCGGGCTCCGACGAGGAGCTCAAGCGCCTGGCCGCCCGCATCTTCGGCCAGCAGCTCGATCGCAGCAAGCCGCTGTGGGAGCTGTGGCTCGTCGAGGGCCTCGACGACAACCGGTTTGCGCTGCTGTCCAAGACGCACCATGCGCTCGTCGACGGCGTGAGCGGCGTCGACATCGTCTCGATCCTCTTCGACGTGGCGCGCGACCCCGCGGCGCCGCCGCCGCCCAGCACGCCGTGGCTCCCGCGCCCGGTGCCGAGCCAGACCGAGCTGCTGGCCGAGGCGCTGATGGAGCGCACGACGGTCCCCGCCGAGGCGGTGCGCGGCGTGCGGGCGCTGACCCGCGCCCCGCGGCAGGTCGCCGAGCGCCTGGCCGGCGGGATCGCCGGCCTCGGCTCGATGGCGCTGGCCGGGCTGAGCCCCGCGCCGCGCACGATCCTGAACGTCGACATCGGTCCCCACCGCCGCTACACGTGGGTCGACGCGGACCTCGCCCGCTTCAAGGCCATCAAGTCGACCCTGGGCGGGACGGTCAACGACGTCGTCCTGACCGCGGTGACGCTCGCGCTCGGGCGCTGGATGCGCGAGCGCGGCGAGGACACCGACGGGCTCGTCCTGCGCGCCATGGTCCCGGTCTCCGTGCGCGCCGAGACCCAGGAGGGCGCGCTCGGCAACCGCGTCGCGACGATGTGGGCGCCGCTGCCGGTCGGCGTCGCGGACCCGAAGGCCGCGTTCACCGAGATCCACGAGGCCATGCGGGGCCTCAAGGAGTCCGGGCAGGCGGTCGGCGCCGAGACGCTGACGCAGCTGGCCGACTTCGCGCCCCCGACGATCATGAGCCAGGCCGCGCGGCTGCAGGCCCGCCAGCGGTTCTTCAACCTGGTCGTCACCAACGTGCCGGGTCCGCAGGTCACGCTGTACCTGCTCGGCCGCCGGATGCTCGCCCTCTACCCCGTCGTGCCGCTCGCGCTCAAGCAGGCGCTGGGCATCGCGATCATGTCCTACGACGGCCGGCTCGGGTTCGGCCTGCTCGCCGACTTCGACGCGCTGCCCGATCTCGAGGACATCGCCGCGCACGTCGAAGGCGCCATCGAGGACCTCGCGCGCGTCGCGGGCGCCGACGACCGCGTCGGCCGCACCGGCCCGCGCCGCACACCGACCCCCGTCGCGACCTGATCGGCCGGCTGCTCAGCGGCGCCGCCGTCGTCGCGCTGGCGCTGGCCGGCGTCGCGGTGGCGGTGTGGTTCTTCACCGCCAACGACGGCGCGACGACGAGCGGGCCGCCGGTGGC
>JAOPZP010000539.1 GCA_025964055.1 Conexibacter sp. | reverse complement strand
TCCTGGAGGTCGGAGGCGAGCTGCCCGCCGCCCCCGGTGATCAGCGCCCGCATCTCTCTAGAGGACGGTGGCGAACCGCTCGAGCGACGGCTTGAGCTCGTTCATCAGCTCGAGCCAGCGGATGTTGTAACAGCGCGGATCGGTCAGCTCGGCGGGGTTGGCGTGGCCGACGCGGTCGAGCAGGTCGGTCACGGCCTCGAGCACCGAGTGGCGCGGGATGAAGCCGAGCTCCATCGAGAGCTTGGAGTTGGAGCACTCGTAGTCGCGCGTCAGCTTCGGCGCCGGCGTCTCCTCGAGCCCGATCGCCCTCCCCGTCACCAGCTGCACCGAGCCGGCGACGATCATCGCCAGCTCGCGGATCTGGTAGTTGGAATGGAGCACGTTGAAGATCTCGCCGCGGACCTTCTCGGCGGGAGCCTCGTAGGCGGCGATCATCGCGTCGCTCACGTCGCGCACGTCGACGAGCGGGCGCCACATCCAGCCGCCGCCGTGCAGCATCAGCTTGCCGCCGAGCAGCGCGTCCTTGACGAACGTGTTGACCACCAGGTCGAACCGCATCCGCGGGCTGTAGCCGTAGACGGTGCCGTTGCGCAGGATCACGGGGCAGAGGCCCTCGTCGACGAGCTCGAGCAGCTTCTCCTCGCCGTAGCGCTTGGACGTCGCGTACGCCGCGCGCGGCTGGATCGGCGCCGTCTCGTCGTGCATGCCCGGGGGCATGCCGTCATACAGCGAGCACGACGAGGCGAAGACGTAGCGCTCGATGCCGCGTTCGACGCACAGGCGGCCGAGGTTCTCGGTCGCGATCGCGTTCATCTGCCAGTTGGCGGCGGGATCGAACTCGGCGGTCGGGTCGTTGCTCAGCCCCGAGAGGTTGATGACGCCGTCCACGCCGTCCAGCGCCGCGGCCGGGATCTCACGGACGTCGGCCACGACGACGCTCTCGAGCCGATCGCGGACGTCGGCCAGCGACTGGTCACCGAAGTAGAAGCGGTCCAGCAGGCGCACGCGGTAGCCGCGGTCGAGCAGGCGCGGCAGGAGCACCGAGCCGATGTAGCCCGCGCCACCGGCGACCAGGATCGTCTGGTCGGGGTCGGGCGCCTCGGTGGCGAGGCCGTTGCCGCGGCCCGTGGAGGGCGTGGGAGGTTCGTTGGTCATCTGCGCTGGTCCTGGTCTCGGAAGCAGAGTCGCGCGCCACAGGGGTGCGCTGTCCCATGAACGGGCGCATGACGGCAGGACTTCCGGGACGGGATGCGGGGCCCGAACTCCTAGACCTGCGAGGGGGACCCCGAGCGACTCAGCGCCAGCGCTCCAGCAGGTCCTCGTCGCGCACCTCGCGCACGACGCGGCCGGGAACGCCCATGACGAACCCGCGCGGCGGCACGTCGGCGGTGACGACGGTGCCCGCGGCCACGAACGCCTCCTCGCCGACCTCGACGCCCGGCGTCAGGACGGCGCCGCCGCCGATGCGGCACGCCCGTCGCAGGAGTGCGCCGCGCAGGACGTAGCTGTCGTCGTGGCGGTTCATCGTGTCGTCGTTGGTCGTCATCGCGCAGGGGCCGACGAACACGTCGTCCTCGACGACGCTGAAGCCCGTGATGTAGACGGAGGTCTGGATCCGCACGCGGTCGCCGATCGTGACGTCGTTGTCGATCGCCGACCCGCGGCCGACCACGGTCCCGGCGCCGATCGTGCTGCGCTCCCGCACGAACGCCTGGTCGCCGACGATCGCGCCCTCGCCGATGCGGGCGGAGGCGAAGACGACGGCCTGGGCGCAGATCGCGGCGCCCGCGCCGATGACCAGCGGGTCGTCGCCGAGGGGCGCCGCCCCCGACGTCGGCGCCAGCTTGGGCCGCTTGCCGAGGATCGCGCCGTCCTGGATGACGACGCCGTCGCCGATGATCACCCCGTCGTGGACCACCACGTTGGCGCCGAAGGTGACGTCGCGCCCGACCTGCGCGGTCGGGCTGAGCACGAGGTTCGGCGCGGCATCGCTCATGGGCGGCGACCCTACCGGCCGGGGCGGCGCGGGCGCCGCATGCGTTGCGCTTCGTTAAGGACGGCGCGAGCGTGACCGCCGCCGGGCATAACCTGGGCACCGCCGTGCTGCTCGAGGAGCGCTCCGTCCCTACTCCGGTCACGCAGGCGCCGTTCGGTACGGCGCTCGTCGGCGCGCGCCCGCACGGCGCCGTGGTCCTGCTCGCCGCCAGCCTGGCCGTCGCCGCCCTGACCCTGCTGCTGCCCAGCGCGCCGACCTACGACCCGTGGTCGTGGATCATCTGGGGCCGCGAGGTGGCGCACCTCGACCTCGTCACCACGCGGGGACCGTCGTGGAAACCGCTGCCGGTGATGTTCACCACGGTGTTCTCGCTCTTCGGCTCGGCCGCGCCGGACCTCTGGCTCGTGGTCGCCCGCGCAGGCGCGATCGCCGCGATCGTCCTGGCGTTCCGCGTGGCGCGCACGCTGGGCGGCGGGATCGTCGGCGGCCTGGCCGCGGCCGCCGCGCTGGCCATCGCCCCGTGGTGGATCCGCAACGCCGCGCTGGGCAACTCCGAGGGCCTGATCGTCGCGTTCCTGCTGGGCACCGTCGACCGCCACCTCGCGGGCGATCGCCGCGCCGCGTTCCTGCTCGCCGTCTGCGCCGGGCTGCTGCGCCCCGAGGCGTGGCCGTTCCTCGGCCTGTACGGCCTGTGGCTGCTGTGGCGCCGCCAGCTGCCCGTCGCGCTCGTGCTCGGCGCGGGCGCCGGCGTCGTGGCGCTCTGGCTGCTGCCCGAGCTGTGGGGGTCGGGCGACCTGCTGCGCGCGGCGCACCGCGCCAAGGACGTCAACCCGGGCGCCCCGACCTACGCCGACAACCCAGCGCGCGAGGTGC
>JAOPZP010000536.1 GCA_025964055.1 Conexibacter sp. | reverse complement strand
CCGGCCGGAATGCGCAGCGCGTTCGCCCACAGACGCGTCAGCGTCGCGACGAGGTCCTCCAAGGACCAGTCGTCGCCGAGGACGTAGACGGAGTAGGCCATGCGGCCGACCATGGACGACAGGGCGCTGGCGGCCAGGAGCGGGTCGACGTCGGGGTCGGCGAGGCCGCGGGCCTGGAGGTCGCGGATGCTCTTGGCGTTGCGCTCGGCGAACGCCGCGCCGCGGCGGCGCCGCAGCTCGCGCACGTCGTCGTCGATGTTGGCGACCTGCTCGAGCAGCCCCATCAGCTTCGCGTTGCGCCGGTAGGCGACCAGGTACGCGCGGTTGCTCGCCTCGATCAGCGCGGTGGGATCGTCGCTGTCGGTCATCTCCCGCACGTGCGGGTGGAGCATCTCCTCCTGGGCCTGCTCCATGACCGCCGCGAAGATCTCTTCCTTGTTGGTGAAGTACGTGTAGAACGAGCCGGTCGAGCAATTGGCCTCGGCGGTGATGTCGGTCAGCCGCGCGTTGAGGTAGCCGTCGCGCTCGAACACCGTCCGCGCGGCGGTGACCAGCGCGGCCCGCGTCCGGGCGCCGCGCGCGGTGCGCGGCGGCTCGCGGAGCTGGTGGTCGGCGTTCTCGATCTTGGTCATGGCGCAGGCGGCCTCCGGGGCCGGGCGCACGCGACTACGATGCCCCGGCGCGGTCAGTGTTGTACCCGAACTTGGTGTCAACTTCAAGTGTCTCCCCCGGGTCCGGGCGCGGCGCTGACTATGATCGGCTGCTCAATGGGGACGCGACGGAGTCAGCGGCGGGACGGATGACCGGGCCGATCGTCGACGGCGGCGACCCCGGGGCGGCAGCCGCGGAGGAGCGCGGGCTCCCGCGCAGCGCCCGCGGCCGGCGCACGCGCCAGGCGGTGATCACGGCGGCGCGCGCGGTGTTCGAGCGCGACGGCTTCCTCGACGCCCGCATCAGCGACATCACCGAGGAGGCCGGCGTCGCCTCGGGGTCGTTCTACACCTACTTCGACAGCAAGGAGGCGGTGTTCGCCGCCGTCGTCGAGGAGGTCCAGGACCAGATGCTGCACCCTCACCTGGCGGCGATGGACCGCGAGACCGACATCGTCGCCGCGATCGAGGCCAACAACCGGGCCTACCTGATGGAGTACAAGCGCAACGCCAAGTTGATGGCGTTGTTCGAGCAGGTGGCGCAGATCGACGACGACTTCCGCACCATGCGGCGCAACCGCGGCTACGCCTTCGCCGAGCGCAGCGCGCGCACCATCCGCCGCCTGCAGGAGGAGGGGCGCGCGGACCCCGAGCTGGACCCCATGGTGGCCGCGCTGGCCATCGGCGGCATGGTGGGGCGGATGGCCTACAGCGTCTATGTGCTGGGCCAGAAGGTCCCGTTCGAGAAGCTCGTGCAGACGCTGACCCGCCTCTGGGTCAACGCGCTGCAGCTCCGCGTCGACCCCTGAGCCGGGCGGCGGGGCCCAACGGGGGCACGGGCGCACGGCCATTCTCCTGAACCCGGCCTCAACTTCAAAATTGGACTTGACTTCAGTCTCAAGTTCTGGGGATACTCGCCCGGCGGGGCTCCTGGAGCCCCGGCACGGGGAACAGACGGGTCTTTCCGCGCGGTCTGCCTCACGAAGGCCGCGCGGCCCTACGAGGAGGGTTTGCATGCAGGTCAGGAGATTGATGGTGCTCGGCGGAATCGCCGGGTGCCTCGTCAGCGCGGGCTGTGGCAGCAGCAACGACAACAAGTCGGACACCGCTGCGGCATCCGGCAGCGCGGCGAGTGGTTCCAGCGGCAAGAGCTACTCCGTGGGGCTGGTGGGCTTCTCGTCCGCCGACCTCACCTCGCAGCAGGCGCTGACGAGCTACGTCGCAGAGGCCAAGAAGAAGGGCTGGAAGACGATCGTCATCGACGCCCAGGGCTCGCCCGACAAGGCGATCGGCGGCATCCAGAACCTCGTGCAGAAGAAGGTCGACGCGATCTTCACCTCGGTCTTCCCGGCCGAGTCCATGGCGGGCGGCGTGCTCGCCGCCAAGGCCGCGAAGATCCCGGTCTTCTCGCTGGCCGGCGGCACCGGCCCCGGCGTCGAGTCCAACTGGAACGCGGGCAAGCTCGACGGCGACCAGATCGCCGCGGAGCTCGTCAAGGACGCCGGCGGCAAGGGCGCCGCCCTGGCGCTGGGCTACACGCCCGGCCTGCCGTGCCGCCTCCGCGAGGCCGCGCTGAAGTCGGCGATCAAGCCGACGACCATCCAGCTGTCGCGCCAGGAGATCAAGATCCCGGGCGCGGTCGAGTCGGGCACCACGTTCACGCAGGCGTGGCTGGCCAAGCACCCCAAGAACTCCGGCCCCCTGGCCGTGTGGGGCTGCAACGGCGACGCGGCCCTCGGCGCCACGGCCGCCCTGCGGCAGGCCGGCCGCACCGACGTGAAGGTCTACGGCATCAACGGCCAGCCGGCCGAGCTGAAGAACATCCAGGCCAAGACCCAGACGGCCACGGCCTGGCTGGACGCCACCAAGGCCGGCGTCGAGATGGTCGCCGCCACGCCCAAGATGGTGGCCAACGGCGTCGACAGCCCGCCGCTGGAGGAGAACATCCCGTCGGTTCTCGTCAACCAGCAGAACGTCGCGGACTTCGTCGCCCAGCACCCGGACGCGGCGAAGACGCAGTGATCCGGGGGCGCGGGGCCGGGCACCCGGCCGGCCCCGCGCCCACCGCACGGCCGTGAGCGAGAAAGGGGATCCACACGTGACGACCAGCACCGACAGCGCGGCGGTCACCACCGCCGCCGGCGCGCGGAGCGCCGCTGCCCCGAGCAGCCCTCCGCTGCTCGAGGTCCGCGAGCTCGCCAAGCACTACGGCGGCATCCAGGCGCTGCGCGGCCCGTCGCTGACCGTGGACGCCGGAAGCGTCCACGCCCTCGTCGGCGCCAACGGCGCCGGGAAGTCGACGCTCGTCAAGATCCTCGCCGGCGTCGAGCACGCCGACAGCGGGACGGTGCTGGTCGACGGCGAGCAGGTCGACATCCGCACGCCGCAGGAGTCGACGCGCCTCGGCCTGAACTTCATCCACCAGGAGCTCAACCTCGTCCCGAAGTTCTCGGTGGCGCAGAACATGGCCCTGGGCTACGAGGGCGGCAGCCGCCGCGGCATGCTCGACCGGCGCGCGGCCCGGGCGCGGGCCCGCGAGGTGCTCGCGCAGCTCGGCGCAGACGTCGACCTCGACGTCGAGGTCGCCCGCCTCAGCGTCAACGACCGCTGGATGGTCTCCCTCGGCCGCTCGCTCATGCGCGACGCGCGTCTGATCGCCATGGACGAGCCCACGGCGTCCTTCACGGAGGACGAGGCCGAGCGGCTGTTCGGCGTCGTCGAGGGGCTGACCGCCTCCGGCGTGGCCATCATCTACATCTCGCATCGCCTCGACGAGGTGCTGCGCCTCGCCGACGACGTCACGGTGCTGCGCAACGGCGGGCTGGTCGGCACCTACCCCGCCGGCGACCTCGACCGCGCCCAGCTGACGCACCACATCGTCGGGCACGAGGTCCACGCGCCCGAGGCGGGCGCCGGCCCGCCGCGCGACGCGCAGTGCGTGCTGAGCGTGTCCTCGCTGGCCGCCGCGCCGCGCGTCCGCGACGTCTCGCTCGACGTCCAGCGCGGCGAGATCCTCGGCATCGCCGGCCTCGTCGGGGCCGGCCGGACCGAGCTGGCCCGCCTCCTGTTCGGCGCCGACAAGGCGACGGCGGGGACCATGGAGCTCGACGGCAAGCCGTACCACCCCAAGTCGCCGTACGACGCGATCCGCCAGGGCGTGGCGCTGATCCCCGAGGAGCGCCGCTCCCAGGGCCTGCTCCTCCTGGAGTCGGTCGCCTTCAACGTCTCGCTCGCCACCGAGGACCGCAACCGCTGGCGTCCCGGGCTGCCGTTCACGAGCCCCAAGAAGGGCCGGGCGCGCGCGGCCGACATGGTGCAGCGCTTCGGCATCAAGACGCCGTCGGTCCGCCAGCGGGTCTCCGAGCTCAGCGGCGGCAACCAGCAGAAGGTCGTCGTCAGCAAGTACGTGGCCACCGGGCCGCGGCTGCTGATCCTCGACGAGCCGACGGTCGGCGTCGACGTCGGGGCGCGCGAGGAGCTCTACGCGATCATCCGCGCGCTCGCGGAGACCGGGACGGCGGTGATCGTCATCTCCAGCGACTTCGAGGAGCTGGCGATGTGCCACCGCGTCGCCGTCATGCAGGAGGGCCGGATCACCGACATGGTCGACGGCCCGCAGGCCACCAAGGAGCGGCTCACCGCCCTCTGCTACGCAACGGGAGAAGCACGATGACCGACATGCCCGTCAACGCCGCGGGGCTCGCCGGCCGGCCGTCGTTCGACGCCCGCCAGCTGCTGGGTCGCTACGGCGCGATCTTCGTCCTCGTCCTCATGATCGTGACGTTCTCGATCATCGAGCCGACCGCGTTTCCGACGAAGGACAACGCGATCAACATCCTCAACCAGTGCGCGCTGGCCGCGATCATCGCGATGGGCCTGACCTTCCCGCTGCTGGCCGGGGAGTTCGACCTGAGCATCGGCTACAACGCCAGCCTCTGCGGCGTGGTCGCCTGCGAGCTGATGCTCAAGCAGAACTTCAGCATCCCGCTGGCGTTCCTGGTGGCGATCGCGCTCGGCGCCACGGTCGGCCTGGTCAACGGCCTGCTGATCACGCGCATCCGCGTCAACGCGCTGGTCGCGACGCTCGGCGTGGGGACGGTGGTCGTCGGCATCAACTACGCCATCTCCGGCGGCCTGCCGGTGAGCGTCAACAACACCGAGCAGTTCATCAACCTCTCGCTCGGCAAGCTGTTCGGGATTCCGTACCCGGTGTACGTGATGGTCGTCGTCGCCGCGCTGCTGTGGGTGCTGCTCAACCGCACCATCCTCGGGCAGTCGATGCAGGCGGTCGGCGGCAATCCGGTCGCGGCGCGCCTCTCGGGCATCCGCGTCGACCGCACCCGCACGCTGGTCTTCGTGCTGGCCGGCGCGTGCGCCGCGGTGACCGGCGTGCTGCTGGCGTCGCGCACCGGCAGCGCCTCGGTCGACGGCGGCGACGGCTACATGCTCAGCGCGTTCGCCGCGGCGTTCTTCGGCTCGGCGGTCCTGCGCGACGGGCAGTTCCACATCGTCGGCACGCTGCTCGGCGTGCTCACGGTGGCGGTCGGCTTCAACGCCATCGCGATCACCGGCATCAACACCTACTACCAGTACCTCTTCCAGGGTGGGCTGCTGATCTTCGCGGTCGGCGTCGGCACCCTGGCCCGCCGCCAGGCGGGCTGAACCGGCGGCGGCCTCATCCTCCGCCGCCGCCTCCACCGCACTGCATCCGAGCCCGACCATGGGAGACACCCTGTGACCATTCCGCACGCCCACCGAGGGACCCGATGACGGAGGCGGTGATCGCGTCCTACGCGCGCACGCCGATCGGCAAGGCCTACCGCGGGGCGCTCAACGCCACCCACGGCGCCACGCTCGGCGCCCACGCCGTCGCCGCGGCCGTGGAGCGCTCCGGGCTCGACCCGGCCGAGGTGCAGGACGTCGTCGTCGGCGGCTCGCTGAGCGAGGGCACGACGGGCGGCAACATCGCCCGCCAGGTCGCGCTGCGCGCCGGCCTGCCGGTCAGCACGCCCGGCGTGACGATCAACCGCTTCTGCTCCACGGGCCTGCAGACGATCGCCATGGCGTCCCAGCGCGTCATGGCCGGCGAGGTCGAGGCGCTGGTCGCCGGCGGCCTGGAGTCGATCAGCCTCGTGCAGAACGACCACGCCAACCTCTTCATGGCCGAGGACCCGTGGCTGGCGGAGCACAAGCCCGAGATCTTCCACACCATGATCGCGACCGCCGAGGTCGTGGCCGATCGCTACGGGGTCGACCGCGAGCGCCAGGACGCCTTCGCGCTGCGGAGCCAGCGGCGCACGGCGGCCGCCCAGGAGGCCGGGCGCTTCGACGCCGAGATCGTGCCGATCGAGACCGTCAAGCGCGTCGTCGACCGCGTCACCGGCGAGGTCACGACGCAGCCGGTGACGCTCACCGTCGACGAGTGCAACCGCCCGCAGACGACCGCCGACGCGCTCGCGTCGCTGGCGCCGGTCACCGACGGCGGGACGGTGACCGCGGGCAACGCGAGCCAGCTGTCGGACGGCGCCGCCGCCTGCGTCGTGATGGACGGCGCGCTGGCGCAGCGCCGCGGCATCGTGCCGCTCGGCGCGTTCCGCGGCTTCACCGTCGTCGGGTGCGAGCCCGACGAGATGGGGATCGGCCCCGTCCTGGCAGTGCCGCGCCTGCTCGAGCGCGCCGGCCTGACCGTCGAGGACATCGGGCTCTGGGAGCTCAACGAGGCCTTCGCCAGCCAGGCGCTGTACTGCGCCGACACGCTCGGCCTGCCCGAGGACCGGCTCAACGTCGACGGCGGCGCGATCGCCGTCGGCCATCCCTACGGCATGAGCGGCACCCGGCTCGTCGGCCACGCGCTCGTCGAGGGCCGGCGGCGCGGCGTGCGGTGGGTCGTCGTGACCATGTGCGTCGGCGGCGGCATGGGCGCCGCAGGCCTGTTCGAGGTGCTGTCGTGAACATCACCCATGACTTCCGCGGGCGCACCGTGCTCGTCACCGGCGCCGCACGCGGCATCGGCCTCGCGATCGCCGAGACGTTCGCCGCGGCCCAGGCCGACGTCGTGATGATCGACCGCGACGAGGAGGAGCTGCGCGCGGCCGCCGCCGACCTCGACGCCACGCCGGTCGTCGCCGACGTCAGCTGCACCGCCGACGTCGACCGCGTCGTCACCACGACGGCGGAGCGCACGGGAAGCATCGACGTGCTGGTCAACAACGCGGGCATCCTGCGCGACGCGGTCCTCTGGAAGCTCACCGACGAGGACTGGGAGGTCGTGATGGCCGTCCACCTCGGCGGGACCTTCCGGTTCACCCGCGCGTGCGTCCCGTACTTCCGCGCCCAGCGCAACGGGCGCGTCGTCAACGTCACGTCGTACTCGGGCCTGCACGGCAACGTCGGGCAGGCCAACTACGCCTCGGCCAAGGCCGGGATCATCGGCTTCACGAAGACCGCCGCCAAGGAGCTCGCGCGCTTCGGCGTCACGGTCAACGCGATCTCGCCCAACGCCGAGACGCGGATGATCGCCTCGATCCCGGAGGACCGCAAGCGGGCCAGCGAGCAGCTGATCCCGATGGGGCGCTACGCCGATCCCTCCGAGATCTCGGCGGCGGTCGCGTTCCTGGCCTCCGACGAGGCCGGCTACGTGACCGGCACGGTGCTGCCGGTCGACGGCGGGATCGCGGCCTGATGGCCGCCGACACGGCTGCCGCCGTCCGCAGCGCCGTCGAGGGCGACGTCCTGGTCATCACGATCGACCGGCCCGCGGCGCGCAACGCCGTCAACGTCGCCGTGGCGCAGGGCATCGCCGCGGCGCTGGACCGCCTCGACGTCGACGACGCGCTCGCGATCGGCGTGCTCACCGGCGCCGGCGGCGGGTTCTCGGCGGGGATGGACCTCAAGGGGTTCGCCCGCGGCGAGACGCCAATGGTGGGCGACCGCGGGTTCGCGGGCATCGTGCGGCGCGCGTCGCGCAAGCCGCTGATCGCCGCGGTCGAGGGCTTCGCGGTGGCGGGCGGACTGGAGGTCGCGCTCGCGTGCGACCTGATCGTCGCGGCCCGTGGCGCCCGCATGGGGCTGCCGGAGGTCAAGCGCTCGCTGATCGCGGCCGGCGGCGGACTGCTGCGTCTCGCGCAGCGGATGCCCTACCACGCGGCCATGGAGATCGGGCTGACCGGTGAGCCGATGAGCGCCGAGCGGCTGCACGAGCTCGGCGTCGTCAACCGCCTGGCCGAGCCGGGCGAGGCGCTGACGGTCGCCCTGGCGCTGGCCGCCGAGATCACCCCCAACGCGCCGCTGGCGCTGGCCGCGACCAAGCACATCGTGGAGCACGCGACGGAGTGGGGTCTGGAGGAGGGCTGGCGCCGGCAGGAGCCGATCGTCGCCCGCGTCCACGGCTCCGAGGACGCCCAGGAGGGCGCCGTCGCGTTCGCCGAGAAGCGCCCCGCCGTCTGGCGCGGGCGCTGAGCAAGCCATGAGCGACACGGGAGCGGAGACGATGGGTCGACAGCAGGGCTGGGGGACCGGGACGTCGGTGCCCAACGTGGCGTCGCTGGTGTGGGACTCGGCGGAGCGCCGGCCGGAGCACGTCGCGCTGGCCGGCGGCGGGCAGCGGGTGACCTACGCGCAGCTGCGCGACCGCGCCGCGGCGGT
>JAOPZP010000491.1 GCA_025964055.1 Conexibacter sp. | reverse complement strand
AGCGCGGCCTCGAGCGGCGCGCTCGCCCTCCACGCCGACGGCTCCGCGGTGCAGGACGAGCTGATCCGCCGGCTCGGCCTTCCCCAGCTCGCCCGCCTGGTCATCGGCGGGTTCGGCGACGTCGACGGCATCGCCCGCGCCGAGCGCTCCGGCGTCGACGTCGACCTCACGCTGACGCTGAATCAGTAGCCCCGCCGGCGGACGCCCGAAGGCGCCCGCCGGCGACGCGGCACTGGCGTCCTACTGACCGAAGGCCATCACCTGATGGATGCCCGACGGCTTGTTGGTGTACTGGATGGTCGTCAGGGGCAGCGGCGAGAAGCTGATCGTCGCCGCCTTCTCCGTCCACTTCGACGGGTCGGCACCCTGCTTGGCCGCGACCGACTTGCCGGCCGAGGCCAGCGCCGCCCACAGCTCCTTCGAGCAGCGCGACACGCTGCCCTTGCCGCAGTAGGTCAGGTGGTACTTGCCCTTGACCGTCTGCCCGAGCTGGCGGCGCAGGTCCTTGCCCATGTACTGGTGCCAGCCGCTGTACTGGCCGCCCGGCGGGGCGTCGAACCGGCTGATGCGGCCCTCCAGCTGCGTGCACAGCCCGCCGCCGAGGCGGTCGCACAGGCCGGCGTTCGTGATCGCCTTCCAGGCGGCGTCGAGGACGACGGCGCCGGGATCGTCGATGTTGCCGTCGCCGTTGGCGTCGACCCGGCTGCCGCCGGCGTCGTGCCACTTCTGCAGCACGTCGGCGACCTGCGTGGCCTGGGCGCTGGGCGCCTTGCCCTTGGCGAGCATGGCCTTCAGCGTCGGCCACAGCTCGACGATGCGCACGTCCTCGGTGGCCGCCGCGTTGGCGGCGCCGACCACGTTGGCCAGCGTCGCCTTCGGCGTGCGAGCGAGCTCGCCGCGCAGCAGGTCGACGCGCTGGATGCCGCCCTCGTTGCCGAAGCGATCGTCACCGGCCGGGAAGTCCTTGGCCGGCTTGTTGTTCCAGTTGACGATGTAGCCCGACGACGGGTTGATCACCTGCGGGTGCTTGGACGCCGCGAGGAAGCCCTTCCACTCGAACTTGCCCGAGCCGTCGACCGGCAGGTCGCCGTTGACGCCCTTGGGGCGGATCGGGATCGCGCCCGAGGTGTAGAACGCCGACTCGGTCGCGCTGCCGTAGAACGAGTTGAACGTCTGCGGCGTCTTCTCCGCGGCCTTGACGAAGTCGCGCGCGCTGTGCACGCGCCCGAACGTCATCTGCTGGTTGAACAGCTGGTCGACGGTGTCGCGGCCGTAGCTGGAGCGCTTCTGCGACAGGGCGACCTGCTTGCCCGTCTTGTCGTCCTTGGCGTAGCCGATGACCGGGCCGTGGACCGTGCGGTAGAACGTGGCCTTGGTCGTCGAGGCGCCCTTGGTGATCGTGCCGGCGTCGACCTTCTCCATCGTCAGGCACTTGCCCTTGTAGGAGTACTTGACCTTCGAGCCGCCGCACAGCTTCTCGGCGTAGGTGTCGATGATGTCGGCGCCAGCGGAGGTCAGCGACCACGCGTAGTCGGCGCCGCGGCCGATGAGCATGTACCCCGGGAAGGGCGCGGACGTCGCGCCGCGCACGTCGATGTTGGGGCTCTTGAGCTGCATCTCCATGGTCAGGCCGGGGTAGTTGAACCCGATCTGCGGGCCGCCGACGAACAGCGGCTTGCCGGTCGCCGAGTGCTGGCCCGAGACCACCATGATGTTGCTGGCCAGCTGGCGCTGACCGACCGACGCGGCGCTGGCCTTGGCGGCCTTCGCGCCCGGCAGCCTGATGAACGAGTTCTTGAACGAGCCCTTCTTCAGGCGCACCAGGCCGGCCGGGTTGCTGACGCTCACTGCGGTCTGGTTGGCGTACTTCTTGGACGTCGTGACCGTCGCCTCGGGGTCATTGCGCGCGCGCAGGTCCTCGAAGGCATGGTCGCCCACCTTCGCGCCCATCTTGGCGCGCAGGCTGCTGAGGAACTCGGCGTTGTCGACCTCCTGGCCGCCGCCCTCGCCCAGGAACTGGGACTTGATGGCGTTCAGCGAGTAGATGTCGGTGCGCGTGAACTTCGGCGCGGTCGGCTGGCTTTCGGCCATGCGCGTGTTGATGCCGACGAGGTAGGTGTCGATGTCGTCGAGCAGCTGCCGGCCCTGCGTGCCCTGCGCGGCGATGGACTTGTCCTGCAGCGCCGTGGCGGCCGCGACGACCTTGGCCGTCGGCTTGTAGGTGTAGAGCCCGAGGACGAGGTTGATCGCCGGGACGCCCGGCAGGTCGATCAGGCCGGCGATGCCGTTGGAGCGCGCCTGGTTGAGCAGCAGCGACTGGTCGGTCGCGACCGCGTAGCCGGCGCCGAAGATCGCGCCCGCGTCGGTGGGGCTGTAGATGTGCGGGACGCCGTAGGGGTCGCGCTTGATCGTCGCGGTGACCGCACCCGCGGACGGCGAGGTGCCGGTCACGGTCTGCGACGACACGAAGGACGGGTCGTCCTCGGCCAGCAGCGCAGCGGACTTGTAGTAGCCCGTGCCGTCGGTGCTCGGCTTGAGCACGTCGTCGGTGATGTTGCGGAACAGCGGCGTGATCCGGTCGTACATCTTGGCCTGCGTGTCGGCGGGCAGGATGCCCGGCGTGCCGGCCCAGGGAACCCCTGGCCCCTGGTTGCCGTGGGGGATGATGTTCAGCGTCGTGTCGGCAGACGCCGTGGGTGCGGCCGCGGCGAGCGTGAGCGCCGCGGCAAGGATGGCGCGTCGTGCGAGCACCGGTCCCCTTCCTCTCCTGTGGGTCGCACGGTGGCGGGACATGCCCCCGTGCGTCTGGCGGACGGGACAGTACTTGACGCACTGTCACGTCACGGCACTTGGGACGGTCCGGCGGAAACGGGACGTCCGCGTACGCCTTTGCGGCGCGCCGGGACCGGGTCGCTCGCCGGTCGGGACGGCGGCCGGCGCACGTGCGTCCGCCTGCGGCGCAGCCGGGTGAGCGCGGCGGTGCC
>JAOPZP010000490.1 GCA_025964055.1 Conexibacter sp. | reverse complement strand
CGCGGTCGCAGGCAGCTCCTGGGCGGTGGCGCTGAGCTGCCGGACGCCGGGCCGCAGCGCGGTCAGCACCGGGTCGGCGTTGACGCGGAAGCGCGCCGCGCGGTCCAGCAGCCGGCGCGACTCGGCCTCGAAGGTCGGCAGCGCGCGGAACGTCGCGGCCAGGTCCGCGCCGCGCTGGGCGAACGCGCCGGTGGCCCGGTCGCCGTTGACGATCAGCCCGCGCAGCGCGCCGTCGCGGCGACCGAGCGCGTCGAACACCGAGCCCGTGCTGCGCACGGCCGCGCGCACCGCACCGGTCTGGCGGTTGAGCGTCTGGAGCACGCGCGTGAGGTCCTGCTCGAAGCCCGGCAGCGTCCCGAGCGCGGCGTTGAGGTCGTCGCCGCGGCCGTCGAGCGCCGCGCCCTGGCCCTGCGCCCAGGCGCCGAAGGCCTGCCGCGTCGCGGGGTCGAAGGTGCGCAGCACCTGGTCGAAGTGCACCGAGGTGGCGACGTTGGCGACGCCGAGCCGCCCACCGTCGGGGACCGGGGCGGCGGCCGCGGTGCCCGGGGTCAGCTCGAGGTACTCCTCGCCGGCCAGCGACTTCATGCGGATGATCGCCTTGACGTCGCCGTGCAGCGGCGCGTACTCCGGGGCGATCTCCAACAGCGCGTCCTTGCGGTTCGGATCGGCGGCCGAGCCGTTGCGCGCCGCGCTGACGACGCGCCCGACCTTCACGCCCGAGATGCGGACGTCGGCCTGGGTGAAGAGCATGTCGGCCTGCGGCAGCGCGACCGTCACGCGGTAGCCCCTCGGCTTCAGCGGGACGGCGCCGCCGAACGCGTTCCACAGGAACAGCATGAGCCCGAAGCACGTGAGGGCGAACGCGGCGACGACCAGGAGCCGGGGTGCCGTCAGGGGCGGTGGCTGCACCTACGGACCGGCGGGCGTGGTCGAGGACGGCGCAGGGGCAGGGGCAGGGGCCGGCGGCGGCAGCGGCCCGGGCTCGGCCGGGATCCCGGGCGCGGCCGGCATCGCGTCGCCGGCCAGGACGTCGGCCGTGAGGCTCAGGACCTTCGTGCGCACGGGGAACGCCTGGCGAGCGCAGCCGTCGGCGGCCGTCGGGTCGGTGCAGACGTGGACGAGCCCGAAGGTGCTGCGCTGCGGGGTGCCGGGCCCGTCGAAGATCCGTAGGACGCCGAGGCGCACGCGGCCGTCCGCCAGCACCGAGGGGCTGATCGTGAAGCGCCCCGTGAACGCGACCGGCAGCGGCGGGTCGGCGGCCGTGGTCGTCGCCACCGCGGTCTCGGGGCTGAGCGCGCCCGAGCAGGGGATCGCGCGGGTGCGGATGGTCGTGCGGAGGCTGATCGTCCCGCTGACCTCGCCCGAGAACGGGTTGATCGTGCCGAAGCGCGCACCCGCGGCGGTGAACGACGCGCCGGTGGCGGCCAGCGACGAGAGCGAGGTGCACGTCGCGCCCTCCGGAGCGGCGATGGGGAAGCCCGTACCGGTCAGCGCCACGCCGCCGCCGATGTGGGTCTCCACGGTGCCGAGCGTCGCGTAGCCGCTGGTGTCGGCGCCGTAGTCCCACTGGTACGTCACGGCCCCGTCGAGGTTGGTGGTCGCGGCCGCCGGGGCCGGTCCCGTGCCGGCCAGCGGCCAGGGGATCGCGCTGGGATCCCAGGCCAGCGACACGACGTCGTCACCCGGCCCGCCCTCGTAGGCGCGGCGCAGGCGGATGGTGAATGGAAGCACCGATCCGGCGACCTGAGCCCGATGGATGAAGCTCGACCTGAGGGTCAGGGTCGGGGTCTTTGCCGCCTGCCGGCGCAGCGTCGCGCGCTCTTTCGCGCGCCCGGCCGCAGCGCCGGGTCCGTGCTTGCCTCGCGCGTCCCCCGCCGCGGGCACGACGAGGGTGCCGCCGACCATCGAGGTCGCAGCCAACAGGGCCAGCAGTGGCTGACGAGGGGTTCTGGGTCCAGGCACGTCGCGCATCCCTGCGTTCCGTTGCGGCGGCGCCCGTCTCCACGCGGGCGCCAAGGGTGTGGCGGCGCGACTGTACTCGCAGCTTGGGCGCGTTTTCCAGGGCTTCCATGGCGGCCTTCGCCAACTTCCTGCGTTCCTGAACCCGATTTCACCCTTTGGGATGACGAAGATCAGCCTTCCGGTGGATGCCCTGGGTGACGGGCCGCCTCTACCGTCGCTGCTCGTGCTGTGGGAGCCCAGATCCAGGGAGGAACCGGGAGTGCAGCGCGAGATGCGCAGGGGAAGGTCAAATCATCAAGGAGGAGGACTGGTGTCCCTTAGAAGTAGCCTTTGGCGCTACCTCGGGCTCCTCGCAGTTGCCGCTCTGGCGGTCGGCGTTTTTGCCGGCCCGGCGTCTGCGAAGAAGCTCTCGGCGAAGCAGCGTGCCGCTGTCCGCACGCAGCTCCGCAAGCAGATCAAGAAGAACCCGGCGGTCATCAACCGGAAGTCGTTCGTCAAGCGCGCGTCGCTCGTGAACTTCAAGCTCCCGGTCACGATCGCCCTCCGTGGTGGCACCACCGCCACGAACCCGAACAAGGCGAACGTCGACCTCGGCGCCTCGCTGGGCAACCGTGAGGTCAACCTGGGCGGCTCGCTGTCCGCGGAGCTCACGTTCCACGACTCCTACGACGGTGGTGCGCTGGGCAACGTGGATCTCGCGATCCTGCCCTCCGCGAACCACAACCTGACGTCGACCTCGATCCCGCTGCTCTGGAACACCCAGGTCAGCTCGGGTCGTTACGACGCCAACTCGATCAACGGGCTGCTGGGCACGTCGTTGCCCACGGGCTGCGGAGACTTCCTGAGCTCCGGTTCCGCTCCGATCCTCGGCGCTGGCTACCTGCCGTTCGGCTTCGGCATCTTCAACGCCGGTGCCGGCATGCCGGGCTACCCGTACAACGCCAACCCCCAGACGACCTCGACGCCTGAGGGCTACCTGCGGGTCCAGCCTGGCGTCGACTCGATCGATGCCGTCACGGCCGGCAAGGCCGCCGGCAACAACCTGAACGTGGGCGGTAACCCGTACCCGTTCCCGTACTCGTCGCAGTCCATCCCGGACGGCTCGAGCACCGGCATCCCGCAGGCCAAGGACACGGTGCTCCGCACCAACGCCCTCAGCCTCGGCATCGCGCCGGTCGGCACCGAGGTCAAGCAGGACGTGAACACCGATGGTGTGAACGGCTCGCAGAACATCGTCATCGGCAAGTCCGGTGGCCAGGCCAACCTGTTCGGGAAGATCCCGGGCAAGGCGTTCGGCATCGACGTGACCGTCTCCCTGAAGACCCGGATCAACTCGATCCTCCGTGTGGTCGATCAGGACTCGTTCGGCACGCCGCTGCTGACCGGTAACCGCTACCCGGCCGGCATCTTCAACTGCCGCCAGATCTGGACCGGAGGGATTGACAACTTCATCCCCTCCGTCCGGCTTGCCGGCAACCTGAAGATCGCCCCGGGCATCACGTCCGACGGCAAGCTGCGGATCGCGAAGGCCACCGTGTCCTCGCTGCCCGGCTCGGAGGCCCGCTTCGCGGTCGCCGCCTGCCTGGCTCCGCTCGCAGGGTTCGACTCAGAGAACCTGAGCTCGGACACGGTCGCGGCAACCATCCCGGCTGCCGGTACGACCGCTGCCCCGAACATCCCGGCGACGTCGGCCCTTCCGGCCAACCCGCTGGTCGCACGCGGCGCTCCGGCTGCCGGCTGCAACACGACCCCGTCGGCCCTGGTGCGCGACAGCGCAATGACGCCCGACACTGTCCAGTCCCTGTCCCCCGCAGTCACGGGTGACGGTTACACGGTGACCAACAGCGGCGCTGCCGTCTCGGTCGCCGCGGACCTCGCCGTCCAGAACATCTCGCTCGACGTCCTCGTCGGCGATGTGAACGCGACGCCGTAGTCCACGCAACACCGCAGGTGGCAACGCAGTAGCGGACGGATCGGGCCCCGGTCGAAAGACCGGGGCCCCCTCCGCCGGCAGGGTTGGAAATTCTCCGGGAGAGAGAGCGAAACGGATGTTCGAGCAGCACCACGACACGACGTCGTCCGCCGCACACACGCGGTCGATCCTTCTGCGACTGGCCGCCATCACGGCCGTCGCCTTCGCGCTGGTCGCCGCCAGCGTCAGCGCCGCACCGACGAGCCTCAAGGCTTCCGCGCCGACGCCCACCGCGTCTGCTGCCGCCACCACGTGCGCCGCGCAGATCCAGAAGGGCAGCAAGCTCGTCGACGTCTACGAGAACTACTACAAGTACGCCTACAAGAAGATCAAGGGCACCAAGAAGTACCGCAAGGCCATCGTCCGCTCCCGCCGCAAGCTCCAGACGAGCTGCACGCGGCAGTGCGTGCGGACGAAGTCCAAGAAGGAGAAGCGGTACCACTACAAGACGGTCAAGGTGAAGGGCAAGAAGAAGAAGGTCCGCACCGGCAAGCCGTACTACGTCAAGGTCGCCCAGCCCGTCTACAAGACCGTCAAGAAGACCGTGACGGTCAAGAAGGGCAACAGGCTCGTCAAGGTCAAGAAGAAGGTCCGGGTCTACGTCTTCGAGAAGTGCAAGATCTCGACGTCGAGCTCGGCCGGCGCCCCGGTGCGCGTGACCCTGCTCAACGGCTCGGTCGCCAACCTGGACTTCGGCGCCTTCCAGCGCGTCGCGCCGGTCAACGGCACGCTCACCGGCTTCATCCCCGGCGGCTACAAGCTCAACCAGGACAACCAGATCAGCCTGACGCGTGGCAACCTCACGCTGGGCCAGACCAACGTCTTCATCGACGACGATTGCCACGGCGGCCAGGTGTCGGCGGCGATCCGCACCGGCACGCCGACCAACATCAACCTCGATCCGACCCGCCAGAGCATCAGCACGCTGCAGGCCTCCGGCACGGTGACGGCCACCGCGTACACCAAGATCCAGCTGCCGCTGGAGCTGCGCAACGACGACGACGGCTGCGATCAGCCGTACATCACCACCGGGTACACCGAGTTCACGCAGACGTTCTTCCTCAAGGGGAAGATCCAGAAGGGTCTCGGCTTGGCCAAGCTGAACCTGGTCTCGGCTCCGGATCCGCTCGACGTGCAGGCATGCCTGTCGCCCGGCTCGCCGACGTCGCCGTGCAACAACTCGGCGCTGATCATCCCGCTGCCGATCATCGTGAGCACCAACCTCCTGGTGAGCGTCAGCGTCGGGTAGTTGATGGGACGTGCCGCGATCGCCCTGACGGTCGCGGCCGTCGCCACCGCCGCCGCGAGCCCCACGCTCGCGGGGGCGGCGGGGTGGCCGCTGGCGATCCCCAGCGCCGGGTACTGCGTGCCGGCCCCCGCCGACGGGGCCTACGTCCCACGGGTCGTCGGTGCGCTCGACGCACCGGCCGCGGTCACCAGGCCGATCGCGATCCTCGACACCGGCGTCGACCCGGACGTCCCCCAGTTGGCGGGCCGCGTGCTGCAGGGCTACGACGCGCTGACCGGCGCGCCGGTCTCCGGCGACCCCGACGGGCACGGGACGGAGGCGGCGGGCCTCGCGGCCTCGGCGGGTCCCGGAGTGCACGGCATCGCGCCCGCCGGCCAGATCTTGCCGATCCGGATCTACGACGCCAACCGCGCCTCGAGCGCGGACGCGCTGAGCAAGGGCATCGCGCTGGCGGTCGCCAAGGGCGCGGGCGTGATCGTCATCGCCGGCTCGGGGCCGCTGGCCGACGCGAGCGACGACGACGTCGCGCTGGTGACCCACGCGATCGATGCGGCGTTCACCAAGGGCGTGCTGACCGTCGCCGGCATGGGCGACGACACCGCCACGGTTGCCGCCACGATGCCGGCGGCCCTGCCCCACGTCCTGGTCGCCGGCGCGGCGACCGCGACCCCCTCGCGGTCGGCGGCGGTGAACACGGGGCCGTGGCTGGACCTGCTCGTGCCCGCCGAAGGGGTGGAGGGGCCGCTGCCGGCCGCGTTGTGCGTCCACGGCTTCGGCTTCTCCACGGGCTCGTCGTTCGGCGCGCCGTCGCTCGGCGCGGCCGCCGCGCTCGTGATGGCTCAGCGCCCGGGCCTGACCACGCAGCAGTACTTCGAGCTGCTGCGGCGCGCCGGCACCGACCTCGGTCCGGTCGGCCGCGACGATGACAGCGGCTTCGGGCTGCTCGACGTCGGTGTCGCCCTGGCCGGCGCGCCGCCCGGCAAGGAGAGCCAGGCGGAGGTCGACGACGATCCCTTCTGGGTGCGCGGGCCCTACGCCAAGGCCCATCCGCCGCTCCTGACCAAGACGAAGCTGCGGTTCAAGGTCAAGGGCAGTGTCAGCCCGGCGAAGGACCCGGCCGACGTCTACCGCGTGACGCTCTCGGCCCGGGAGCGCCTGGTCGCGACCGTCGCCGCCGCCGACCCCACCGCACTGCTGGAGCTGGCGATCCTCGGTCCGGGCGCCGGCGACTTCGACGTCTCCGACGGCCTCGACGAGAGCCGCCTGGTCGCCACGGGCGGGCTGTCGAACGACCCGCAGGTCGAGGTCACGGCCAAGGTCGGCGGCACGTACTACATCGCCGTGCAGGCCGCCGACGCGGTGGATCCGGACGACCCCACCGCGGCCGCACCGAGCGTGGAGCCGTACCAGCTGAGCGCCTACAAGCAGCACAGGACGCCCAAGCGCAAGCCCGCCAAGAAGCGGCGCTGACGGCGGTCCCTACAGCAGGTCCGCGGAAGCGGCCTGCGACACCAGCTTCGCCCCGAGGAGCTGCGGCGCGCCGGCGGACGTGGCCCAGTCGGTCGAGATGCTCGTCGTCGTCGCGCCCGGGCCGACCGGCAGCGCCACGCGGGCGATGCGCCGTGCCCGGAGCATCCACGTCCGCGAGCCGAGGCTGGCCGCGTGGTCGGCGCTCCCGCCCCGGAAGACGAGCTCGAGCCGCCCCGGCGCGTCGAGGAACAGCCGGGCGACCAGCGAGCCGGTGCACTCGACCGTCGACGGCATGTGGAAATCCGCGCCGCTGGGACTGAGCACGGGTGTCGGCCGGTTGCACGGCAGCACGATCAGCGACCGTACCCGCGGGCGCGGGCCGACGGCGATCAGCTGCCCGAGCTTCGGGTCGCGCGCGAGTAGGCGACCGCCGTAGAAGCTCATGCGGACCAGCGGGTCGTCGTTCCAGATCCGCCGGATGCCGCCGAGACATGCTCCGTCGGCCTGCAGCGCTCCATCGGAGCTCGTGCTCCACTCGCAGCTGCCGCCGACGATCGCGCGTCCGCGCCAGTGCAGCGGGGAGCGCAGGACCGTGGCGACCTCCCGGCTGAAGAACTCGGCGTTGTCGAACAGCGGCGAGTTCGCGTAGACGAAGACCCGTGCCACCGGCCCATCGCCATGGTGGTCGATCCAGGCGATGTCGGCCGGGTACTGCTCCCGGAACAGGCGCGAGAGGCCGATCTGCCAGTGCCATCCGGCGATGCTCTGGGCGAGCAGGGTCAGCGTCGCAAGGCCGGCGATGGCCAACGCGGCGCGCGGAGGTCCCAGCCGTCGCAACGCCAAGGCGGCGACCAGCGCGAGGCCGAGCGTGAGCGCCCAGGCATGGGGGCCGACGATCTCCTGCAGTCCGTAGGCCGCCCGCTCCTCGATGACCCTGCGCGCCTCCGGGAGCGCGACCAGCGAGAGGCTCACGGCCGCGCCGGCGGCGAGGATGGCGCGCACGCTGACCAGGGCGCGATCCAGCAGCGCGGCCATCCCCACCAACAGCAGCGGCACCGGGTACTCCACGTAGCGCTGGATGCTCCAGGAGGCGTCGATGCCGGCGAGGTACCACCCTGACTGCGCGACGAAGACCAACGTCGCCGGCGCACAGACGAGGTACAGGGCCCGGACATCCGGCGCGGCGCGCCAGGCGCGAGGCAGACCGGCGAGCGCCACGACCACGGGCACGATCCCGACCATCACGCACAGCGCGAGCCATTGGCGCCCCGCCGCACCGGCGAACCCACCCAGCGATGGCCGCAACCCGCTCAGGCCCGAATAGGTCCCCATGCTGCTCGATCCAGACACGAGCAGCACACCGGCGCCGATCGCCCCCAGCGCCGCAGCACCCGCGATCGCAGGCGCGTGCGTCCGCAGGCGACCGCGGCGATCGGCGGCGACCGCGACGTCGAGCAGCAGGGACGCTGCGATCACGCCGACCAGCGGCGCGAGCTGGGCACGGGCAGCCACCGCCCCGACGGCGAGCGCGAGGCCGGCCACGCCGGCCCGGCGGCTCCCACGCAGCGTCGCCAGGAAGGTCACGGAGAGCGCGCCGGCGGCCAGCGGCATCGCCAGGTTCTCGGTGACGAGCGCCGCCGAGGTCGTCATCCAGGTTCCGGTGACCGCCAGGACGCACGCGATGAGCGCGGTGCGCGCCGGAAGCAGCTCGCGCGCCGCGATCCAGGTCGGCACGACCACGCTGCAGAGCAGCACCGCGCCGAGCGCCTTGGCCGCCGTGTAGCCGGCGGCGAGCGACATCGTCTTCCAGCACGCGGCAAGCACGTAGAGGTACAGCGGCGCGCGGAACGGCTCGGCGGCCCCCCGCCATGAGAGCCCCCGACCGTCGGCCAGCGATTGAGACACCTTCGCGTACGTGTACTCATCAGGGGTGATGAGCGGCACGCGTTGCAGCAGTCCGATCAGGACGTACGCCAGCGCGGCGATGCCGAACACGGCCACGGCGGGCCCCCAGCCCCTCAGCCGCGGTGCGGTCGCACCGGCTTCAGCCGCCGGGTCATGGCGGACCTCGAGCGTCGCCACGATGTCGCCGGCTACCGACGCGAGGCGGCTGGCGACGTGGCCAGCAGGAGGCTGACGGCCTCGGTGCGATTGCTGGCGCCGAGCTTGCGCAGGATGTGGCGCACGTGCGACTTGACCGTCGCCTGCGAGATGACCAGCGCCTCGCCGATCGCCGCGTTGGACGCCCCGTCGGACATGAGGTGCAGCACCTCGTGCTCGCGCGCGGTGAGCGTGTTCAGGCGCCCGCCGGTGCCGGTGAGCTCGACGTCGAGCTCGGCGCCGCCGAGGCGGACGTCGCCGACCTCGACCTCGGACGCGCCGGCGCCCTGCGCCTGACGCTGGCCACGGGCGGTGATGTCGTCCATCGCCCAGCCGATGCCGGTCGCGAAGGTCCAGAGCAGCTCGCGGTCGAGCTCGTCCAGCACGCGGCCGGTGCCGAAGGCGTCTGCGTGCAGCAGGCCGACCGTGTGGCCGTCGCGCACGATGGGCGCCACGACGTAGGCCGTGGTGCGGGCGACGTGGGTCAGCGGCCGGAAGAGCCCGGTCGCCGACTGCGTGTCGCGGACGAGCACCGGCATCTGCCGGACCACGGCCTCGTGCTCGGGCGCGCAGCAATCCAGCCGCGGGCGCACGGCACGGGCGAGGCGGGCGAAGTCGGCGGCCATGACCGGATCGGCCTCGAAGCTCACGCTCGCGAAGCTCACGCGGTCGCCACGGATGTGCGACAGCATCGCCCGGTCGAAGCCGACGGCGCGACAGGCCTCGCGGGGTGCGGCCGACACCAGCCGCGCCACCGAGTCCAGCGTCGAGAGGCGCGTCATCGCGCGCTGCACGCCCCGCAGGCGGCGCGCCGCCTCTGCGACGGGGCCGAGCGGGCGGCTGAGCACATCCATGGCTGACAAGTTGACCCCTTCTCCTCCCTAAGACGGAGGCGATCGTACCCCCGGTTCGGGTGGAAAAACAAGATGCAAGTTTCCGGTGTGTCGAATGCTCAGGTGCTAAACGGCACTCTGGAATCCCAATGGACGAACGTCCGCGCGCGGACTGCACGGGAATGTGGCCAAAAGCACCACATCGGGCTCATCCGATCGGCTGACGCAGCCGATGGCAGGACGGGGCACGGACGCCCCGGAACGCGCCATGGACGGCTCCTCCCCCACTTCTCCCCGCATCGCCTCGCGCCGGCTGCTCGCCGCAGCGCTGACGGCGCTCGTGCTGCTCGCCGCCCTCGCGTGCGCCGGCACCGCCCGCGCCGACGATGCGCCGGTCACCGCTCCGGCAGCGCGCTGGCCGGTCGGGGGCACGGGGATCCGGACGGCGATGAGCCTCGGCGCCGAGCACTGGGGCTTCTCTCCGTGCCGCGGGAAGGTCGCCGTCGCCTGGGCACCGCTGAGCGCCGGGATCAACGCGGAGTCCTCGTGGAGCAACGACGTCGACCCGTTCCTGCAGCCGTCGCGCAACGGCGACTGCGAGATCACCCTGTCGCTGCGCGACGACTGGGACTGGCCCAAGCTGTGCTCGGTCGTCGTCCACGAGGTCGGCCACCTGGCGGGCCACGACCACGTCGACGATCCCGACGACGTCATGTACCCCCTCTACGTCCGTGCGGTCCCCGAGTGCCTGACGACGCCGGAGCCGGCCGAAGTGGCGCCGCCCGTCGCACGACCGGCCGTCCCGCCGAAGGCCTCCGCCGCGACGCCACGGCGTGTCACGAAGGCCAAGCCGCGCCCCAAGGCGCCCGCGAAGCACCCCCGCCGCCGCTGAGGCCAAGCCTTTCGAGGGGTGGCAATCGCCCACGGACCTCGGATAGGCTCGCGCCGTCGTCGAGTCGCCTGTCCCGGGCGACCAGGGGAGATCATGGGCCATCACGCACGGACGCTTGCGGCGGTAGTCGCCGTCATCGCCGCGACGCTCGTCACGGCTTCATCCGCCTTCGCGCACCCGTCGGTGGTGCGCGTCGAGACCAAGACGAGCGCCGCCGCCTTCGTGGCACGCACGGCCGTCGACGCGCCCGCCGCCGTCACGATCGCGGACCCGGACCCGCTGCACGGCGCGACCCCGGCGACGTGTGCCGCCGACAGCCCTGCCGCAGCGCTGGCCGGCACGACGCAGGTCGTCTTCAGCCACGACGCCGGCACCAACGCCTGGCGCGTGACGTCGGTCAACGGCCTCGCCGAGCCGCCCATCGCGACGGGCAAGACGACGCCGGCGTGGGTCTGGCGGCTGTACGTCGACCAGCATCCGATGCCGGCCGACGAGGCATGCACCACGACGGTGCCCGCCAACTCCGAGGTTCTCCTCTATCAAGGCTGCAGCGCGGCGCAGAGCGGCTGCTTCGCGGGCACCCCCTTGTACCTGCGTGTCCGCGAGGGCGGCCCGTACGACATGACGCCGCAGATCGTCCCCGGACGGGGAGCCCCGGTGGTGGTGCACACGATCGCCGACCTCGGTCCCACGGGCGCGATCGTCACCACCGACGAAGGACGCGTATCCACCTCCTTGGCTACCGGCCCGCTCCCCGGGCAGATCGGGACGGCCTTCACCGAATCCGGACCTCACTCGATCACCGCGACCAAGGGCGACGGCTCGCGACCACCCGCGCGCATGGACGTCTGCGTCAGCGAGGGCAACGACGGCTACTGCGGATCGACCCGCTACCAGCCGCCGCCCGAGATCCCCTACGACCCCTCGCCGTGCGCGACCAACGGCCACGACGGCCTGTGCGGAACCGACGACACCACCGGCCCGGTGACCCACGTCACCAACATCAAGCACAAGCAGAAGTTCAAGAAGGGCCGCGGCCCGGGCCAGGTCACCGGCACGATCGACACCGACCCCAACGGCGTCCAGGACGTGCGGATGCGCCTCACGCGCGTCAGCACCACGCGCGTCCGCATCAAGCCCAAGAAGAAGTCGGCGAAGAAGGCCTCGACGCAGGCGCTCGCCAGCAAGGCCAAGAAGAAGGCCAAGGTGCGCTACAAGACCATCAAGCGCTGCACGACGTGGGACGATCGCACCGCGCTCCTGGAGACGGTCAAGTGCGGGACCAAGTACGGCAAGTGGTTCACGGGCGAGCTCAACGACCTGCGCAACGGCTTCGCCTACAGCTTCGCGATGACGCTCCCCGCAGGCACCTACACGCTCGAGGTGCAGGCCAGCGACGAGAACAAGTTCAAGGACCTGCTCGTCGCCGGCCGAAGCCTCCTGACCTTCACCGTCCTCTAGCTACGAGGCGGTCTGCGGCGCGGCCCACTGCGCCTCGGCGAGGTCGCCGACCGGCAGCCCCTCGGGCGTGGGCACCTCGGGCGTGTCGCGCAGGTACCACTCGGCGTCGAGCGCGGCCTGACAGCCGGACCCGGCCGCGGTGACCGCCTGGCGGTAGGTGTGGTCGACGAGGTCGCCCGCGGCGAAGACGCCGGGGACGTTCGTGCGCGTGGACCGGCCGTCGACCTTGACGTAGCCGTCGTCGTCGACGTCGATGACGCCCTCGACGATCTCGGACTGCGGCTCGTGGCCGATCGCGATGAACGCGCCGCCGATCTCGACCTCCTCGATCTCGCCGGTGTCGGAGTGCTTGAGGCGCGCGACGCGCTTGAACGGGCCGTCGCCCTCGTGGAACTCCACCGGCGCGTACGGCGTCTTGAACTCGATGTTGTCGAACGCGCGGGCGCGTTCGACCATGATCTTCGAGGCGCGGAACTCGTCGCGGCGATGGACGAGCAGGACCTTGCGGCCGAACTTCGCGAGGAACATCGCCTCCTCGAACGCGCTGTCGCCGCCGCCGACGACCATGATGACCTGGTCCTTGAAGAACGCGGCGTCGCACGTGGCGCAGTAGCTGATGCCGGCGCCGGCGAGCTCCTGCTCGCCCGGCACGCCGAGCTTCTTGTGCTCGGCGCCCATGGAGAGGATCACCGAGCGGGCGAGGTAGACGTCAGAGCCGACGTGGACCTTGTGGATGCCGCCGGGCTCGGTGGCCAGCTCGACGGAGGTCGCCTGGTCGGTGAGGAAGCGCGTGCCGAAGTCCTCGGCCTGGTCGCGCAGCTTCTGCATGAGCTCGGGGCCGGCGATGCCGCCGCCCGGGAAGCCGGGGTAGTTCTCGACCTCGGTCGTCTGCTGGAGCAGGCCGCCCCACATGAAGCCCTCGATCACGAACGGCTTGAGGTTCGCACGGGAGGTGTACAGCGCGGCCGTGTACCCAGCCGGTCCACTTCCGATGATGATCACGTTCTCGACGTCGGCCATGCCGTGGTCCTTCCCATCTGCAGTCACTTTACTTTGTATAGTACCGACTCCCGGACGTCCGTTACGGACGCTCGGGCCCTAGGCCTGCGCGGCCTGGACGGCCGCCTTGCGCGTCGCCCGCTCCTCCCTCCAGCGCGCCACGGTGCGTCGCAGCTGGAAGTAGGCCACCGCACCAGGGATCGTCGGCAGGTAGAACGCGAACAGCCGGTAGGTGAGGACCGCGACGACGATCGAGTCCTTCGTCTCGCCGCCGAACGCCACGAAGGCGCCGATCATCCCGCCGTCGACGCCGCCCACGCCGCCCGGCAGGGGCAGCAGGTTGGCGAGCATCCCGACGAAGTACCCCATGACGATCACCGCCCACGGCGGCGCCTCGCCGAAGGCGTGGAACGAGGCCCACAGGATCGCGATGTTGAAGCCCCAGTAGGCGATCGAGCCGGCCAGGGCCGGGTCGCCACTGCGCACCAGGTTCACCGAGATGCGGATGCCCGCGGAGATCGCGGCGGGCAGGTTGGCGGCCTTCTGGGCGATGCGCGCCCAGCGGCCGTGGCGGCGCGCGTAGCCGTCCAGGCGCTTCTGGAGGTCCGGCGGCGTGAGCGACGCCAGGAGCGCCACCCCGAAGGCGACGACGCCGATGATCGCCGGCAGCAGCGTGATCGCCCAGTCGCGCGAGCCCGGCAGGATCCCGAAGTACAGGCCGAACCCGCCGACGACCACGGCGGCCATGTACACGCCGTAGGTCAGCACGAGGAACGCCAGCGTCTGGTCGGCCACGACGCGCCTGGGCATCCCGGCGCGGCGCAACGCCCACGCGGTCAGCGCGATCCCACCGGCGCCGCCCGCGGCGAACACGCGCGTGGCGGCCAGGCCGGCCATGGTGATCTGATAGCTCTCGACCGCGCTCAGGCGGAATCCGTCGCGCACGTAGACGCCCTGGAAGAGCAGGACGTAGCCGGCGAACGACAGCGCGGTGAACATCCCGGCGACCAGGAGCCAGAGCGGGTCGCCCTGCTTGACCTGCTTCCACGTGTCGCCGAGGCCGGCCAGCTGCGGCAGGACGGCCGCCAGGAAGACGATGCACAACACCACGAAGACGCCGCCGAGCACCAAGGTGCGCCGCGTCACCTTGATGAGCGGCATCTCCTCGTCGTCGTCCTCGTCGTCGTCGGGCGGCCGCTGGCCCGCGAGCTGCGCGGCGCGCGGGTCGTCGCGCTCGGGCCGGGGGAGCTCCGTGCGCGTGGGATCGGGCGTCATCAC
>JAOPZP010000487.1 GCA_025964055.1 Conexibacter sp. | reverse complement strand
GCCGTGCAGGCGCGCGAGCGCGCTCGCGTCGAAGAAGGCCAGCCCCGGCGCCTCGCTCTCCACCTCGGCCCCCGTGGACTCCAGCCGCGCCAGGACCTTCTCCCACGCGTCGGCCACGCCCATCGGGTCGGGCGGGATCAGCGCCAGCGACGGGCAGCGCGCCAGCGCCTCGCCCAGCCGCATCCCGGCGTGGACGCCGAACGCCTCGGCCGCGGACGACACCTCGCCCACGCGCTGCTCGCGCCCGGCCTCCGGCGCGAGGGCCGCCGGACCGCGCGCCAGGGCCTCGCGGCCGCCGGCGGCGATGACGAGCTCGAAGCGGAAGAGGAGAACGGCGACGACCATGGAATCGAACACATGTTCGCATCCTCGGACGTATCGGGCAAGCACGTCGCACCCGCACGTTCGGCGTCGAACGATCGCCGTGGAAAACCCCTGCTCACGGGGTGGTGCGCTTCGCCGGGGCCTGTGGAGCGGCCGCCGGCGTACCCGGGGCGACGAGGCCGACGGCCGTCACGCGCACGAGCGTGCCGGCGTCGCTGCTCACCACCACGCGGTTGACCCCGGGGGCCAGCTCGACGTCGAAGTCGTAGATCCCCGACGGTCGGAGGATCCGCGCGAGCGGCGCCGCCCCGTCGAGGCCGACGAACAGGCTCGACCGCACGCTGGAGAGGCTCGCCCGCCTCGTCGAGGCCGCCAGCCGCAGGAGCGCATCCCGGTGTCCGGGGCTGGCGATCGTCAGCGTCACCCGATCGGTCGTGAGATCGAACGCGAAGTTGCCCAGGCCCAGCGAGCTCCAGTTCTTGTCCGCGTTGGCCGTCGTGTCGGCGTCGACGTTCGCCGTCGAGTCGATCCGTGCGATGACCGGGCCGCCCTTGGCCGAGGCCAGCACCCGCGACAACGGCGAGAACGCGTCGACGAACGCGCGGTAGAGCTGCGGGTGATAGGCGGCCAGCCCGTCGGTATAGCCTCTGAAGCTCTCGGCCAGCCCGGCCGCCGCGCCCCACATCAGCGCCACCGCGCCGGCCACGGCCGCCAGCCGGCGGGGCCACCTGTGCCCCGGCGCCCGCACCAGCGCGGTGTACCACACCAACAAGGCTGGGATCAGCAGGAGCGAGACGAAGTCGACCTCGTAGCGCTGCGTCGTGCCCCACACCATGAAGGCCAGCAGGACCGTCGTCAGCGCAGCGGTCGCCACCATCGCGCCGGCGATCGCGCGCAGTCCGGGGTCCCAGCGCCGAGCGACCCACGGGAGCAGCACGAGCCCGGCCAGCAGCGGGATCGTCGGCAGGACGCCGGCGGTCATCTCGACGCCGGTGTAGTCGGCCGGCAGGCCCCACGGGTACTTGGGCGGCGGGCCGAGGCCCAGGAACGGGAACGTCGCCAGCAGCCGGGGCGGCAGCAACACGTAGTAGAACAGCCCCGGGGCGAGGTAGGACAGGTGTCCCAGCGCGCGGTGCGTCTGGTCGAAGCCCGACAGCTGGTACTTCTGCCCGAACTCCAGCGGGGTGCCGAAGCGGGCCGCGTTGTAGGCCAGCAGGAGCGCGACGCACACGCCGAGCGGCGCGGCCAGCGCCGTCATCGTCGCCCGCCGCCCGCCTGCGCCGGCGACCGGCCAGCGCCCCGACCGCCACGCTCCCACGACGAGCGTGAGCGGGACGAGCGCGTAGAGCCCGGCCGTCGGCCGGCACCCGACGGCCAGCCCGATCGCGAGGCTCGCCCCCGCCAGCCGGTGCACCGACGGCCGGGGGCCGAACCAGCCGGTCGACAGCAGCCACAGCGCGAGGAAGCCGAAGCACAGCGCGCCGTCGATGGCGATCTCGTACTGCGCCGGGCGCCGCAGCGTGAAGGGCACCACGTTGCACAGCGCCAGCGACAGCATCCCGGCCCACACCGCCCACGCCGGCGTCGCGGGCAGGAAGCGGGCGACGAGGAAGCGCAGCGTCAGCACCGAGAACACCAGCGCGCCGAAGCCGAGGCCGACCGTGACGAGGTTCTGCGGCACCCATACGCCTACAAGTTGCAACGGGACGAGCAGCAGCGCGGGCACCGGGCCCCAGTAGACGTACAGCTTGCCGTGCCACAGCGTCAGGTCGTGCAGGCCGTTGTGGCGAAACGCGTTGTTGGCGATCGGGTCATAGGGGTTGACGAGGTCGAGCAGCCCCGGGGGCGGCGGGTCGCGGAGGCTGAGCTGCCCGTGGGCGAACGCGTCGGCCAGTCCCCCGTACGGACCGCTGTAGGCGTGGCTGGACGTGAACGGGACGCCCGTCCGGACGATCCACACGTAGAACACCAGGAACGCCGTGAAGAACACCCACAACGCGACGGTCTCGCCTCCGGGCCCGACCGCCCGTCGCAGCGCGAGCCGGCTCCCCGGGCCCGCCGCCGCCGCCGCTGCCGGCGCCGGCGCGCTAGCCATCGCGCAGGGTCGCGCGATCCCCACGAGGATCCCGCCAGCCGTCCCGCCCGGTGACGAGCATCACGCCCTGCAGCAGCAGGGTGAAGGAGAACAGCAGCAAGCCGGAGAGCCGCCGCGCGTCGCCCGAGTAGTCGAACAGCAGCTGGCAGACGCCACCGACCAGCACGCTCGTCAGGCCCATCAGCGTCAGGACC
>JAOPZP010000469.1 GCA_025964055.1 Conexibacter sp. | reverse complement strand
AGCACCGCGACGAACGGCGCGAGCATCGACACGTAGTAGGGGTGGAAGATGCCCTTGGCGAAGCTGAAGACGACGGCGGTCGTGAGGAACGCGCCGACGGCGGCGACGAGCCAGCCGCTGCGCGGATCGCTGCGGCGCAGGCGCGTCAGGACGACGAGCGCGAGGCCGCCGGCCAGCGCCATGCCGACCAGCCAGCCGGCCTGGCCGCCGAGGCTCGAGCCGACCAGGCGCGTCAGGCCCGTGTCGCCACCGAAGACCGAGGCCATGCCGCCGCCACCGCCGCCGCCCGGGCCTCCGCCGGCGCCGCCCGGGCCACCGGCCTGGCCGTCGACGCGGCCGACGCCGTTGTAGCCGAAGATCAGCGACCAGATCGAGTTGTCCGACGTGCCCGAGATCCACGGCCGGTTCGCCGCCGGGGTCAACCACATCACCATGGGCCAGGCGAGGGCGACCACGGCCATCACCGCGCCGCCGGCCAGCAGCTGGCGGACGGCGGTCAGCCGCCCGCGCGGAGCGACCCACAGGTAGGCGGCGGCGAGCGCCGGGAGCACGAGCAGCGCGGTGGCCATCTTCGTCTCGAAGCCGAGCCCGACGGCCACGCCGGCCCAGATCAGCCAGCGCGTGCGGCCGTCCTGCAGCGCCCGGACGGTGAACCACAGCGCCGCCACGCTGCACAGGACGACGAGCGCGTCGGGGTTGTTGTGCCGTGAGATCGCGACGGTGATCGGCGTGGTCGCGAGGACGAGTCCGGCGACGAAGCCCGCCGGGCGCCCGAACATGCGACGCGTCAAGTCATAGGCCAACGCGACCGTCCCGACGCCCATCAGCGCCTGCGGGACCAGCATGCTCCAGGAGCTCCACCCGAACGCCCGCACCGACAGCGCCTGGACCCAGAGGGCGAGCGGCGGCTTGTCCACCGTCATGACGCCGGCGGAGTCGAACGAGTTGTAGAGGAAGTCGTGCCAGTCGGTCGACATGGAGCGGACCGCGGCCGAGTAGTAGGTGTTGGCCCAGCCGTTGCGGTCCAGCGCCCAGAGGTCGAGGACGGCGGCGAGGACGAGCAGCGCCAGCAGCTCGGGGGCGGGAACAGGAAGGCGCAGCGCGCGCAGGCGCTCGCGGACGGGGGTCGTGGTGCGGCCCGGGGCGCGCACGTCGGCAGGGGTGGCGGTCGACATGCCGGCAGCATCGGCGCCGGCCCTGAGCCGCTCCCGAACGCTTCCTGGGACGTTGCTGTGGATCGCGCTCCCAGCCACCTCTCAGGGAGATCCGACGGGCCCCTCACGCGCCGCGCCCACAGTCTGCGCCATGACCCACCTCCCTGCCGGACCGGAGCGGCGCCGCGTCGACGTCGACGTCGTCGTCCCGGTCTACAACGAGCAGGCGGCGCTGGAGCGCAGCATCCGGCGGCTGCATGCGTTCCTCTCCGACGGCTTCCCGTTCTCGTGGCGCATCGTCGTCGCCGACAACGCCAGCACCGACCGCACGCCGGAGGTGGCGCGCGTGCTCGCCGCCGAGCTGCCGGGCGTGCTGCACCTGCGCCTGGAGCGCAAGGGCCGCGGGCTGGCGTTGCGCGAGGCGTGGTCGTCGAGCCCGGCGCGGGTCGTGTCCTACATGGACGTCGACCTGTCGACCGACCTGCGCGCGCTGCTTCCGCTGGTCGCCCCGCTGCTGTCGGGCCACAGCGACGTCGCGATCGGCTCGCGCCTGGCGCACGGCGCGCACGTCGTGCGCGGGCCCAAGCGCGAGGTCATCTCCCGCTCCTACAACACGATCCTGCACGCGGCGCTGCGTGTGCGCTTCACCGACGCGCAGTGCGGGTTCAAGGCGGTCACGCGGGAGGCGGCCGCGCAGCTGCTGCCGCAGGTGCGCGACGACGGCTGGTTCTTCGACACCGAGCTGCTCGTCCTCGCCGGCCGCGCCGGGCTGCGCATCCACGAGGTGCCGGTCGACTGGGTCGACGACCCGGACTCCCGCGTCGACATCGTGCACACGGCCGTCGAGGACCTCAAGGGCGTGGCGCGGCTGGCGCTCGCCACGCCGATCGCGCGCTTCGCCGCCGTCGGGGTGCTCTCGACCGTCGCCTACGCCCTGCTCTTCCTGGTGCTGCGGGCGCCGCTGGGCGCCGGCGGCGCCAACGCGCTGGCGCTCGCGCTGACCGCGGTCGCCAACACGGCGGCCAACCGCCGGGTGACCTTCGGCGTGCAGGGCCGCGCGGGCCTGCTGCGCCAGCACGCGGCGGGCGCGATCGTCTTCGGGCTCACGCTCGGGCTGACCGCCGGCGCGCTCGGCGTCCTGCACGGCCTCGCCCCCGGCGCCTCGCGGCACGTCGAGCTGGCCGTCCTGGTCGTCGCCGGCCTCGCGGCGACCATCACCCGCTACGTCGCGCTGAAGACCTGGGTCTTCGCGACGGCCCGCCACCAACGCCCCATCCCACCCGAGCTCCCCCGCGCCCGCGCCGAAGCCGCCTCCAACGCCTGAGGGGACAGTCCCCCTTTTCGCACACCAACTGCAAAAAGGGGACAGTCCCCCTTTTGGCACACCCACTGCAGAAAGGGGCTAGGCGACCGGGGTTGGGGCGGCCAGGCGGGAGGATGCTTCGGCCAGCCGGGCGATCGCCGGCCGGGAGTCGATGCCGGCCAGCGACTCGTAGACGGCCAGGAGGTTCTGGCGCAG
>JAOPZP010000462.1 GCA_025964055.1 Conexibacter sp. | reverse complement strand
GCGAGCAGGGCGTCGACGCCCGCGTCAGCCGGACGGGCGCGGCGGTCGACCCGACCGGGCTCGACGGCATCGTCGTCGGCGCCTCGATCCATCGCGGCCACCACCAGAAGGAGATCCTCGACTGGATGTCGGAGCACCGCACCACGCTCGGCGCCGTGCCGTCGGCGTTCTTCTCGGTCTCCCTGACGGCCGCCGAGGACTCCGACGAGGCGCGCGCCACCACGGGCGCGCTGATCGACGAGGTCGTCGAGGCGACCGGCTGGACGCCCGCGACCACCGCGGCGTTCGCCGGTGCGCTGCAGTTCGAGAAGTACAACTTGCCCACGCGCGTGCTCATGCGGCTCATCGCGCACCGGCAGGACCCGCACATCGACGTCCACGTCGACACCGACTACACCGACTGGGCGGTCGTCGACCGCTTCGCGCACGACTTCGCAACGTCGGTGCAGCGGACGCGCATCGCGGCCTGAGCCGCGGCGCGGGTCAGGCTGCTGGAGCGGGATGGCCCGGGGCCGGCGCCTCGGGCCTCGCCGCGGGCGCGCCGGGCCTGCGCGCGTGCCACAGCGCCATGGCGAGCGCTCCGAGTCCCACGACCGTCGCGACGAGCCCGACGAGGCCGCCCGCCACGGGGATGAGGGCGAGCACGCGCAGGATGCCCCAACCGGTCAGCAGCGCCGCCCACCGCGACGCCGACCGGTTGCGGAGCACCCGGCGCCCGACGATCCAGGCGGTCGTCACGTAGGCGACGACCAGCACGGGGATCGCGGCCAGCAGCAGCGCGACGCCGAACGGGATGCCGACGAGCGTGACGAGCGCGAGGACCGCGAGCAGCGGCACGCCGATCGCGATCAACACGCCCCATCCGATGGTGGCGCCGAGGTGCTCGCGCACCGCCCGCTCCGCGGCGGAGAGCGCCCCCGGCGCGAGCCACACGAGCAGGACGCCGACGATCAGCGTCGACACCGACACGGCCAGCCACCACCCGAGCGCGCTGACCCAGCCCCACCCGTTGGTCGCGTCGGCCCAGTCCTCCTTGCTGACCTTGCCCCCGACGCTCGCACCGGGCGAGAGGACGGGCGGCTGGTCGCCGTAGCGGAGGTCGCCGCCGACGCGCGCGTTCGGACCGAGGAACGCTCGGTCCGACACGGCGATCAGATCGCCGTCGACGCGGCCGTCGACGCGGACGGGCCCGCTGACCGACACGACGTCGCCCGTGGCCCGTCCGGCGATCCTCACGGTCCCGTCGATGACGACGACGTCGCCGGCGGTCTGGCCCGCCGGGACGACGGCGCCGCCGGTGATCACCACGTGGTCGGTCGCGGCGGACGCGCTCGGGGCGGCGAGCACGAGCGCCAGCAGGGCGAACGACAACGCGGCGATCGCCGCGCGGACAGCCTGCGGCGTGGACATCTGGCGCTCCTCGGGCGTCGGGGTGATGCGAGCGTCCCACCCCGTCTCGGCTACCGCAAGGCGTACGTCGCTGCACCGACGCCGTGCGGCAGCGCGACCTCGACGTCGAGCCCCTCGCCGTCCGCCGCGGCGGGCGCGACGTCCCCCTCCAGCGCCAGCAGCCACGGCGACAGGTAGCGGCCGTCGACCTTGAGCGCCGCCGACCACAGGCGGGGCTCCGACGGCGCGTCGCCCGCGCCGCCGTGCAGCGCCCGCTCGAGGTACTGGGCGTTGGCGCCGGTCAGCAGGCGGCCGTGGAGCACCGGCTTGAACGGGCGCGGCTGCACCGGGGCGCCGGCGGCGGCGGCCAGCAGCTCGGCCACCGCATCGGCCTGCTGGCAGGCGAGGCCGCCCTGCTTGACCCCGAACGACGTGCCGTCACCGGCGGCGTAGACGTCGGCGAGGCCGCGGACGCGGCCGTGCTCGTCGACGGGCACGAACCCCGACGCGTCGGCGGGGACGCCGGCGAGCTCGATGCCCTCGATCGTGGGCAGCGCCACGACGCGCCGGCTGTCGAGCGACTCGCCGGACGGCACGAGCACGAAGGTGCCGTCGCTGGCCTCCCGGACGTAGGCGCCGCCGCGGAAGGCGATGCCCGCCCGGTCCAGGAGCGCGACGACCGCCGCGGTCGCCGGCGGACCGAACAGCTCCAGCGGCGAGGCCTCGGGGGACACGATCTCGATCTTGAGGTCGTCGATGCCCATGCCCCAGGCCTCGGCCGCCGTCATGAGCGCCAGCTCGTAGAGCGGAAGTGGCCAGGTCGTCCCGGGCGGGACGACGAAGCTGACGGCGTGGCTGTAGCCCTCGTCGATGTCGGCGAGCAGATCGTTGAACGGCAGCGCCGACCTGTCGCCGCGGAAGGTCATGGCGTGCCGGAAGGCGTCGCGATGGCGCGCGCCGGTCGCCAGGACGAGCGCGTCGTAGTGGACGGTGTCGCCGCCGGCGGTGCGGACGGCCTTCCACTCGGGCTCCACCTCGGCCACGGCATCCACCACGAGCTCGGCGCCGACGCGCGCGGCGAGGTCCTTCAGCGGATGGCGGCGGACGTGGTCGCGGGCGAACGGCTCGGCGGTGCGCAGCGAGCGCAGCTCGAAGTCCGTCTCGGGCGCGATCAGCGTCAGGCGGACGCGGTCGCCGGCGAGGTCGCGCAGCGCGAGCGCGCACTCGACCGCGGCGACGCCGCCGCCCGCGATGACGACATGGGTTGGGCTGTGGCTGCTGGTCATGCGCTCGACCGTACGCTCCGCTTCGGTGCTGCACATCCGCCCGCCGCCGCGCCCGCGCTGCGGCGAACTACGCACCCGATCGACGCGGGATCAGGCTGCGGGATCGGCCGGCGGCTCGCCCAGGAGCCCATGGTCCAGGGCGTAACGCACGAGCTCGGCCCGGCTGGTGCGACGGAGCTTCTGCTGGATGTGGGCCCGGTGCGACTCCACCGTGCGCACCGACAGGTAGAGCTGTGCGGCGATGTCGGCGTTGGTGTGCCCCAGCGCGATGAGGCGGAGGACCGCGGCCTCGCGCTCGGTCAGGTCGTCGGGTGGTCCGGCGGGCGCGTCGGGCGCTGCCGCGATCTGGGCCCCCAGGCGCGGGTTGAGGTACACCTCGCCGGCGGCGGCGCGGCGGACCGCCTCGACCAGCTCGGTGTCCGCCGCTTCCTTCAAGACGTAGGCGTTGGCCCCGGAGGCCAGCGCCCGCCGCGCGAACCGTGGGTCCTCCTGCATGGTGAGGACGACTACGCGCGTGGCTGCGGCCTCCGCCGCCAGGAGGGGGAGGGCGTCGAGGCTCGACGCCATCGTGCCGGGCATGTTGAGGTCCAACACGAGGACGGTCGGATGATGGGCCTTGGCCAGGCGCACAGCGTCGTCGATCGTGCCGGCCTCGGCGACCACCTCGAGATCGTCCTCGGCCTCGAGCACGAACCGCAGGCCACTGCGCACCACCGCGTGGTCGTCGGCGAGGACGATGGTGATCGGGACGTCGGCCATGGGCCGCGACTCTACTCGGGGCCCGGCGCGCCGCCGCCGCGCACGGTGCGCCACGAGTCATACGTGATGCGCAGGATGACCACGGTGATGCCCAGGCCGATGAGCGGGTCGGCGACGTCGAGGCCGAGAGCCACCACCGCTGCCGAGGCGATGACCGCGAGCGACACGTAGGCGTCGGCTCGGGCATGGGCGCCGTCGGCCAGCAGCGCCGGGCTTTCCAGGCGCCGGCCGGCGCGGGTCCGGACCTGCGCGGCGACCCAGTTGCCGGCGAACCCGATCGCGCCGGCGGCGGCGAGCGCCCACAGGTGGTCGACGGCCTGCGGGTGGATCAGGCGGGCGACCGCCTCGTAGCCGGCGACGCAGGCCGAGACGAAGATCGCCAGGACGACGAACAGGCCGGCCTTGCGCTCGGCGCTGTGCGAGCGCAGCGCGAACGCGATGCCGAGCGGCAGCGCGGTCGCGGCATCGCCGGCGTTGTGGATGAGGTCGGCCAGCAGCGCGACGCTGCCCGACAGCACGAACACGACGAGCTGCGCGGCCGCGGTCAGCCCCAGGACGAGCAGCGAGAGCGCGACCGCGCGGATCCCTTCCCGCGAGCGCTTGACGGACGCGTCGACGAGCCCGTGGGAGTGGCCGTGGCCGTGGTCTTCGTGCGCGTGGCCATGGCCGCCGGCGGGGTGCGGCATGCGGCAGACGATACGCAGGAGCAGGCTTCGTGCGCATCGAGCCGCCGGCACCCCGCCGGCGTCGCGATCAACCGGCGAACGCCACGTTCTGCCAGCTGAAGACGCCCTCGGCGTTGGGGTCGATCTTCAGCTTGAGCCACTCGTGCGGCACGCTCGTGCTCCCCTGCACGGTCACGCGCTGCAGGTTGGGCACCTTGGCCTTGATCCCGTAGATCTTGCTGTTGGTGGCCTCGGGGTCGGCGAGCGGGTAGTCGCTGCCGTAGACGTGCGAGTCGCCGTTGATCAGGAGCACCGGCCCGTGGAAGCGGCGCGCCCGCTTGGCGAGCTCCTCCACCAGCGGCTGGAAGCCCGAGATCTGGTCGGCGGCGACGGCCGCGGGGTCCCACATGTCGGCCTGGATGCCGATGACGACGGCCTTGGCCCTGGTCTCCTCGGCCGCGTCGAAGATGTGGTCGACCCAGCGGAGGTCGGCGACCAGGCGCCCGGAGTACTCCTGGAGCTGGGTCTGACGCTGCGCGTCGGTCTCGAGGTCGCCGAACCACGGCACCAGGTCGTTGTTGGAGCCGGGCACGTCGATCGTGCTGAAGACCGTGCTCGCGTCCTTCCACAGGACGTTCTCGACGTACGGCGGCGCCTGGTAGGCGAGCGTCCGGTCGGCGCCGAGCGTGTGGCCGGGCCGGTCGAAGAAGATCGACCGGACGGTGCTCAGCCGCTCGTCGGGCTGATAGCCGCCGTTGTTGGCGCGGTGGCAGTCGGTCCACTCGTTGTCGCCGGGCGTGTAGACCAGCGGGTCGGCGAACGCGTCGAAGGCGGAGCGGATCTGCTGGTAGTAGGTGGTGTCGCAGCGCGACGACCCGTTCTTGATGTCACCGAGGTGCATCACCATGCTGACGTCGGGGTCGGCGTTGAGCGCCGCGACGTCCTTGGGGAAGTTGGTGATCTGCGGCTCGCCGTAGGGCGTGTCGCCGATGATGGCGTAGGTCGAGGAGGGCAGCAGCGGCCGCTCCGACGCGGCGGCGCGCAGGCCGGGCACCCGCACCGAGATGAAGTCCGAGTAGTCGGCCAGGGACGGGTTGCGGCCCGTCGACCCGAAGTTGGTGTCGTTGACCACCGAGACCTGATCGGGCCCGGTCGGCAGGATCGCCTCGACCGTCTGGTAGGGGAAGGAGAACGGGTTGCCGAGGCCGATGTCGCCGGGGCGGGCGGTGGGGGCCGACAGGCCGCCGTCGTCGGCCAGGTTCAGGAGGTCGACGACCTGCTGCTTGGCCAGCGTGCCGTCGGGCTGGGTCCTGCGGAGGTCGACGACGAAGGCGCGCTTGAAGGCCGCGCCCGTCCCCTGGCCGTTGTCGCGCTCGAGCGCGAGCAGGTGCGTGGCGTTGAGCTTGACGAGGTCCGACACCGAGTAGCCGGTGGTCGCCGCGTCGCCGGGCGTGCCGACGCGGTAGCTGCGCCGGACCGAGGTGTAGGTCTTGGTCTTGAGGTCGAACTCATACATCCGGCGCACCTGCGGGTCGTCGCCCGTCACGGCGCCCTCGAGCGTCGGGTAGAGCGTCGCGCCGTCCTGGGAGAGCGCCATGCCCTCGAAGCCCGAGGAGCGGTTGAGGTTCGCGTCGCCCGCGATCGGCGCGGGGAAGTCGGCGGGGTAGTCGGGGGACTTGACGTCGGGCGTCGGGATCGGCGCGTCGAGGATCTTGCCGTTCTCGTCGGCGTGGACCAGGAACGGCCCGAACTCCTCGCCGAACCAGAAGTCGCCGCGCTTGGTCTGGCGGACCGACTCGACGTCGAAGTCGCCGCCGGTCAGCAGGCGGTCGCGGGTCGCGCCGTTGACGATGGCGAACGGGACCTTGTGGTTGGGGTCGCGGAGCGTGATCGTCTTGAGGATCTGGACGTTGCCGCTGCCGCCGTGGGCGGTCTTGAAGTTCGCGCGCACCTTGTAGAGGCGCAGCAGGAAGGAGCGCGAGTTGGCCTTGCTGCCGAAGCCGTTGTCGGGCATCGCCCAGTAGGTGTCCTTCTCGCCGGCGTCGATCAGCGCCGAGAAGCCGCCGACGGGCTGCGTGGAGCCGGGGGCCGGGGCGGGGTCGGCGTTGACGATGCCCGCAAACGGCGCGGGTGAGGAGGCGTCGGCGGGGAGGATCGCGCGGCCGGCGAGGCTCGGCGCGGGCGCTCCGGCGGC
>JAOPZP010000433.1 GCA_025964055.1 Conexibacter sp. | reverse complement strand
GGTCCTGCTCGGCCTCGGGCTGGCGCACGGCGCCGCCGGCGACCCCGCCGCCGCGCGCACCGCCTTCGGCACGGCGCTGGAGCGCTTCGACGCCACCGACGACCTGCCCGCGATGGCGGGCGCGCACTGCGACTGGGCGATCTTCGAGGAGCGCCACGGGGACCCGGTCCGCGCGCGGGAGCTGTACGCCGCGGGCGCGGCGCTGTGGGGCGCCCAGCAGCTGACGCGCTACGAGGCGTGGGGCAACGTCGGCCTGGCGGCGGTCCTCGCGCGGCTCGGCGATGCCGACGGCGCCGCGTCGGTCCGCGACCGCGCCCGCGCCGCGCTCGTCACCACCGGCGACCCGCTGGGCATCGCGCAGCTCGACGCGCAGCGCGTGCTAAGCGAGCGCAAAGCCACCCGGACCTAGGCTCGCCGAGACCTTCACCGACCCCATCGAGAGGATCTCCATGAGCACCATCGACCGTCAGCACGGCGTCCTGGACGCCGGCACCGTCCAGGAGCTGCGGGAGGGGCTGCGCGGCGAGGCGCTGGCCCCCGGAGACGCGGGCTACGAGCACGCCCGCACCGCCTGGAACGGCATGTTCGACGACCGCCGGCCCGCGCTCGTCGTCCGCTGCGCGGGCGTCGCCGACGTGATCGGCGCCGTGCAGTTCGCCCGCAGCGAGGGCCTCGAGATCGCCGTGCGCGGCGGCGGCCACAGCATCCCCGGGTTCTCGACGGTCGACGGCGGCATCGTCATCGACGTCGGCCCGATGAAGGGCGCCCGGGTCGACCCGACCCGGCGCCGCGTCACCGCGCAGGCCGGCCTGCAGTGGCACGAGCTCGACCACGAGACCCAGGCGTTCGGGCTCGCCTCCACGGGCGGGCTGGTCTCCACCACTGGCGTCGCGGGCTTCACGCTCGGCGGCGGGATCGGCCACCTCGTCCGCTCCCAGGGGCTGGCGTGCGACCGCCTCGTCGGCGCCGACGTCGTCACCGCCGACGGGCGCCTCGTGCGCGCCGGCATGGGCTCCGACGAGGAGTCCGAGCTGCTGTGGGCGCTGAAGGGCGGCGGCGGCAACTTCGGGATCGTCACGTCGATGGACTTCCAGCTCGCCCCCGTCGGGCCCGTCGTCTACGGCGGTGCCGCGTTCTTCGAGGGCCACCGCGCCGGCGAGCTGCTGCGCTTCTTCCGCGAGTGGGGCGCCTCGGGCCTGCCGGACGAGCTCACGCCGATCCTGAACATGACCACCGCGCCGCCCGCGCCGTTCATCCCCGAGGCGCTGCACGGCAAGCCCGTCGTCGCGCTGATCGCGTGCTACAACGGCGCGCTGGAGGACGGCGAGCGCGCCCTCGCGCCGGTCCGCGCGCTGGGCGACGTCGCCGTCGACCTGCTCGGGCCGATCCCCTACGTGGGCCTGCAGCAGCTCATCGACCCGCTGTGGGGCAAGGGCGCGCGCAACCACATGAAGGCCGGCTACCTCGCCGGGCTCGGCGACGAGGCCATCGACCGGCTCGTCGAGGGCTACGAGCGCAAGCCCGCGCCGCAGTGCGAGCTGCACGTCCACCTGATGGGCGGCGCGGCCGGCCGCGTGCCCGCCGACGCCTCCGCGTTCCCCCACCGCGAGGCGCCCTACGTCCTCAACCTGATCTCCCGCTGGGACGACCCGGCGCAGGACGACGAGGCCCTGGCGTGGGGCCGCGAGACGTACGCCTCGATCCAGGAGCACACCACCGGCGGCGCGTACATCAACTTCCTCGACGATGAGGGAGCCGGGCGCGTCCGCGACGCCTACGGGCCCGGGACGTGGGAGCGGCTGCAGGCCGTCAAGGCGACCTACGACCCTGACAACGCGTTCCACCGCAACCAGAACATCACGCCCGCCGGCTGACCGCCGGGGGTCGTGGCTCCGCGGCGGCCGGCCGGCCGTCGCGGGGCCCGACCCCCTAGCCTTGAGCGGGAATGCCCGCCTCCCGCCACAACAACACGGCCACGCGCGACGACCTCCGCAACGTCGCCATCATCGCCCACGTCGACCACGGCAAGACCACGCTGGTCGACGCCATGCTGCGCCAGTCAGGCACGTTCCGCGAGGGCGCCGCCCTCACCGATCGGGTCATGGACTCCATGGACCAGGAGCGCGAGCGCGGCATCACGATCCTCGCCAAGAACACGGCGATCCAGTACGGCGAGACCAAGTTGAACATCATCGACACCCCCGGCCACGCCGACTTCGGCGGCGAGGTCGAGCGCGGCCTCACGATGGTCGACGGCGTGCTCCTGCTCGTCGACGCCTCCGAGGGCCCGCTGCCCCAGACGCGCTTCGTGCTGCGCAAGGCGCTGGAGAGCAAGCTCCCGGTCGTGTTGGTGGTCAACAAGATCGACCGGCCCGACGCCCGCATCGACGAGGTCGTGCACGAGGTCGAGGAGCTCTTCCTGGACCTCGACGCCGAGGAGGAGCAGCTCGAGTTCCCCATCGTCTTCACCAACGCGAAGGCCGGCACGGCCTCGCTGGACAAGACGCAGCCCGGCGAGTCGCTCAAGCCGCTGCTGGACCTGCTGGTCGAGACGGTCCCGCCGCCGTCGTACGACCCCGACCACCCCGCCCAGGCGCTGGTCACCAACCTCGACGCCGATCCCTACCTCGGCCGCCTCGCGATCTGCCGCGTGCGCCAGGGCACGATCCGCAAGGGCGAGATCGGCTGGTGCCGCGCCGACGGCGAGACCGTCACCCGCGGGAAGATCACCGAGCTGTTCCTCACCGACGGGCTCACCCGCGTGTCGGTCGAGTCCGCCGGCCCGGGCGAGATCTGCGCCGTGGCCGGCCTCGAGGACGTCACGATCGGCGAGACGCTCGCCGACCTCAACGACCCGCGCCCGCTGCCCGTGCTGCACGTCGACGACCCGTCGATCGGCGTCACGATCTCGACCTCGACGTCGCCGTTCGCCGGCCGCGACGGCAGCAAGCTCACCGCCCGCCAGATCCAGGCGCGCCTGGACCAGGAGCTGATCGGCAACGTGTCGATCCGCGTCGAGCCGACCGAGCGCCCCGACGCGTGGGAGGTCCAGGGCCGCGGCGAGCTGCAGCTCGCGGTGCTCGTCGAGACGATGCGCCGCGAGGGCTTCGAGCTGCTCGTCGGCCAGCCGCGCGTGGTGACGCGCGAGATCGACGGCCAGATCCACGAGCCGATGGAGCGCATGACGATCGACGTGCCCGAGGACTACGTCGGCGTCGTCACGCAGATGCTCGCGCTGCGCAAGGGCCGCATGGAGCAGATGAGCAACCACGGCACCGGCTGGGTCCGCATGGACTACCGCGTCCCGGCCCGCGGCCTGATCGGCTTCCGCACCGAGTTCCTCACCGAGACGCGCGGCACCGGCATCGCGCACTCGGTCTCCGACGGCATGGAGCCGTGGCATGGCGAGCTGCGCACGCGCCCGACCGGCGCGCTGGTCTCGGACCGCATCGGCTCGGTGACCTCGTACTCGTGCTTCCAGCTGCAGGAGCGCGGGCAGCTGTTCGTCGCCCCGGGCGACGAGGTCTACAGCGGCATGGTGGTCGGCGAGAACTCCCGCGCCGACGACCTCGAGATCAACATCGTGCGCGAGAAGCACCTGACCAACGTGCGCTCGGCGACGGCCGACGAGCTCGAGCGCCTCGTGCCGGCCAAGCGGCTCTCGCTCGACCAGGCGATGGAGTGGCTGCGCGAGGACGAGTGCGTCGAGGTGACGCCGAAGGCCGTGCGCATCCGCAAGTGGCAGCTCGACCCGAACGAGCGCGTCAAGGCGGCGCGGCGGGCGAAGGCGGGCGCGGCGCCGAAGTAGGCGAAGCCTCGCCCAGGGGGCTCGTTTCGCTGCGGGTGTCCGCCCAGGGGGCGGAACCCGCGGTCTAGTAGCCCCTGAGGCGCGCCGCCACCCGCAGCGCGGTCATCGCCGGGGCCCGCACGGGCGCCGGGAGGGCGAGCGCGAACTCGGTGCGGTACTCGTGCAGCAGCGGCGCCGCGGCGACCGGCGTGAGCATGCCGTGGGCGTCGGTGGGCCGCGTGCGGCGGGCGGCGTCCACGGCGGTCCAGAAGTCGGCGGTCCGCAGCGCGGGGCGGATCTGCCACGTGGCCCGCGCCGGCGTCGTGCCGCTGTTCCACATCCGGTGCGGCGTGCCGCGCGCGACGTCGGCCGTGTCGCCGGCCCGCAGCGTGCGCCGCTGCCCGCCCGCGTCGATCGTCAGCTCGCCCTCGTGGACGACGAACCGCTCGTCCTGCGCCGCATGCACGTGCGCCAGCGGCCGGTGCTCCGCAGCACCCCACTCCGCCTCGACCTCCAGCAGCTCGGGCGTCAGCGCCGTCACCGCCACGCGTTCGTGGTCATGCAGCTCGTAGGTGTCGCCGACTCCGGGCATCGCTTCCAGCTCCGTTCGCTTCGGTGCAAGTATCTTGCGATCAAGATAAACGGACGCGAGATGCTCGACAAGTAGGGTTAGCCCCCATGTCGCAGAGCCCGGATCAGATCGACGCGATCGTCGGCCAGTGGGCCGGGGTGCGGCCCGACCTCGACGTGGAGACGATGGCGCGCGCCGCGCGCGTCATGGAGGTCGGCCGGCGGATCGAGGCGGAGATCGCCGCGATGGCGCGCGGCGCCGGCCTCGACGTCGCGGAGGGCGACGTGCTGTTCACGCTGCGGCGCGCCGGCGCGCCGCACCGGCTCGCGCCCTCGGCCATCTCGGCCGCACTGCTGGTTTCGTCGGGCACGCTGACCAGCCGCCTGGACCGCCTCGAGCGCAAGGGCCTCATCCGGCGCGTGGCCCACCCCACCGATCGCCGCTCGACCGAGGTCGAGCTGACGCCGAAGGCCGTGCGCCTCGTCGACGCCGCCGTGACCCAGCACGTGGCCAACGAGCAGGCGATGCTCGCCGGCCTCAGCCCCCGCGAGCAGGCGCAGCTGGACCGCCTGAACCGCAAGCTCCTGGCGCACCTGACCGCGCGCGCATCAGCGAGGGGCAACTGAGCCACCCACACCGCGGGTTTCGCCCCCAGGGCGAACACCCGCTGCGAAACGAGCCCCTTGGGCGAGGCTTCGCCCTACACCCACTAAGCCACCCACACTGCGGGTTTCGCCCCCAGGGCGAACACCCGCTGCGAAACGAGCCCCTTGGGCGAGGCTTCGCCGCCCTCTGGGCGAGGCTTCGCCCTACACCCGGTCGCGCTCGGCGGGCGACTCGGGAGCCGACGCCTCGGGCGTCTCGGGCTCCCAGTCGACCTCGTGGCCCAGGCCGGCGGCCTTGAGCACCTTCAGCGACAGCAGGGCGCACTTCATGCGCGTCGCGCTGATGTCGATGCCCAGCAGGTCGAGCACGAACGAGCGGTCCAGGCGCAGCAGCTCGTCGACCGGCATGCCCTTGACCTCGTCGGAGGCCATCGACGCCGAGGCCTGCGAGATCGCGCAGCCGTGGCCCTCGAAGCGGACCTCTGCGACCTTGCCGTCGTCGTCGACCTTCAGCATCACCTTGAGCTGGTCGCCGCAGAGCGGGTTGTGGTCCTCGGCCTCGAGGTCGGGCGCGTCCATCGGACCCCAGTTGTGGGGCCGCTTGTAGTGCTGCAGGATCTCCTCGCGGTACAGGTCGTCCATGATTACGCGAAGATCCTCTGCACTTCGGCGAGCCCGTCGACGAGCGCGTCGACCTCCTCGCGGCTGGAATGGACGGCGAACGACGCGCGCGTGGTGGCCGACTCGCCCAGGTACTGCATGAGCGGCTGGGCGCAGTGATGGCCGGCGCGCACGCAGATGCCGCGGCGGCCGAGGATCTCGGACACGTCGTGCGGGTGGATCCCCTTCACGGCGAACGAGATCAGCGCGCCGCGCTGCTCGACGTCGCGCGGCCCGTGCAGGGTCACGCCTTCGACCTCGCTGAGGCGCTCGATCGCGTAGCCGGTCAGCTCGGCCTCGTGGGCGCGGACGTTCTCCATGCCGAGGTCCGACAGCCAGTCGACCGCCGCGCCGAGGCCGATGACCTCGGCGATCGCCGACGTCCCCGCCTCGAAGCGCGCCGGCGGCGCGGCCCAGCGGACGTCGTCGAACGACACGGTGGAGATCATGTGCCCGCCGCCGATCAGCGGCTCGGTGTCGAGCAGCAGGTCGTGGCGGCCGTGCAGGACGCCGACGCCGGTCGGGCCGTAGGCCTTGTGGCCGGTCCAGGCGTAGAAGTCGGCGTC
>JAOPZP010000423.1 GCA_025964055.1 Conexibacter sp. | reverse complement strand
GCCGCCGGCCACGCCGGCCGCCGCCCGCCGCCGCGAGGTCGATCCGCTGCTCGAGCGCGGCCCGCAGGCCCCGCCCGCCCATCCGCGCGAGACCGGCTACCCGCACCCGTCCCTCGGCGCGCCGCCGGAGCCCGAGGCTCCCCGTCGCGACGAGCCCCCCGCCCCCTCCGCACAGGAGCGGCTGCGGAACGCGTTCTCGTCCGAGATCCCCGAGGACATGCTCGCGCCGCCGGAGCCCGCCCGGGCGCCGCGTGCGGCGACCCCGCCTCCGGCTCCGGCCGCCCCGGCCGCCCCGGCCGCGGATCCGTACTCGCGCGTCGAGCCGCCGTCCCCGTGGGGCCAGCCGGTCGTCGGCCAGCCGGTCATCCGCGTCATCGGCGTCGGTGGCGCCGGCGTCAACGCGGTCAACCGCATGGTCGAGGCCGAGGTCCAGGGCGTCGAGTTCCTGGCCATCAACACCGACCTGCAGTCGCTGCAGCAGTCGACGGCCGACATCACCCTGCACATCGGGCCGCAGGTCACGCGCGGCCTCGGCGCCGGCTCCGACCCCGAGCTCGGCCGGCAGGCCGCGATGGAGGAGTACGACCGCATCAAGTCCCTGCTGAAGGGCAGCGACATGGTGTTCATCGCCGCCGGCGCCGGTGGCGGCACCGGCACGGGCGCCGCGCCGATCGTGGCGCGCATCGCCCGCGAGATCGGGGCCCTGACCGTCGGCATCGTCACCAAGCCGTTCGGCTTCGAGGGCAGCCGCCGCGCGCAGGCGGGCAACACCGGCATCGAGGCGCTGCACGCCGAGGTCGACACCCTCATCGTCGTGCCCAACAACCGGCTGCTCAGCGTGCTCGACAAGAACACGTCGATGGTCGATGCGTTCCGCGTCGCCGACGACGTGCTGCGCCAGGGCGTGCAGGGCGTGTCGGACCTCGTGACGCTGCCGGGCATCATCAACCTCGACTTCGCCGACGTGCGGACGATCATGTCCGAGGCCGGCGCGGCCCTGCTGGGCATCGGCATGGGCGTCGGGGACAAGCGCGCGCTGGACGCGGCCGAGCAGGCCGTGTCGTCGCCGCTGCTGGAGACGAGCATGGACGGCGCCCGGTCGATCCTGCTGTCGATCACCGGCGGCCGCGACCTCTCCCTGTGGGAGGTCAACGAGGCCGCCAAGGCGGTGGCCGCGGCCGCGCACCCGGACGCGAACATCATCTTCGGCGCCATGGTCGACGAGAAGCTCGAGGACCAGGTGTGGGTGACGGTGGTGGCGACGCGCTACGGCGACGGGCCCGTCCGGCGCAAGGAGCCGCGCATCGAGGTGCCGACCGGCGAGCCGCGCGTCGAGCGCCGCACGCCGCCCGCTCCCGCGCGTGAGCGCGAGGCCATCGGCGCCCGCCGCGGCGGCGTGGTCTCCGACCTCGACGTGCCGGAGTTCCTGCCGCGCCGCTGAGAAGGCCCTTCGGGAAGAAGCCGGGCCTGAGCCCTCTCATTCTCAAACACCTCCTACGTCTCGACAGCAGCGCCCGAGACCTGCCCGAAGGCCCGCGCCGCGCGCGGGCCTTCGGCCGTCCTGGGCCGCGGGCGCGCACGGTGGCGGCGCTCGTCGTGCTCGCGCCGTGGCTGGCGTGGGCGGTGGTGCGGACCTTCGGGCTGGACGCCGGTGGGCGCGTCGTGCCGGCGATGGCGTTCACGCCGCTGGTGCTGCTGTCGTCGGTGGTGCCGCTGGTCGTCGCGGTCGCGCTGCGCCGCTGGGCCGTCCTGCCGCTCTGGGTCCTCGTCGCCGGCGCGCTGCTGGTCGCGGTCCTGCCGCGCGCGCTCGCGGGCCCCAACCCGCTGCCGAGCGGGGGCATCGGCCTGCGCGTGATGACCGCCAACCTCTACCAGGGCCGCGGCGATCCGGCGACGATCGTGCGGCTCGTGCGCGAGCACCGCGTCGACGTCCTCAGCCTCCAGGAGCTGACGCCCGAGGAGGTCGCCCGCCTCGACGCGGCCGGCCTGCGGCGGCTGCTGCCCTACCGCGACGTCGACGCGCGCGGCGGTGCCAGCGGCACGGGGCTGTTCACGAACCGGCCGCTGCGGCACCTGCCGCAGGTCAACGCCATCCGGTTGATGGCCGAGCCGCGGTCGCTGCTGCGCGTGGACGGGGCGCCGCCGGTCGAGGTCGAGGCCGTCCACCCGCCGCCGCCGCTGCACGCCCAGGTCGGCGTCTGGCAGCGGATGCTGCGGGAGATCCCCGCCGTCGACCGGACCGGGCCGACGCTGCGGATCGTCGCCGGCGACTTCAACGCCACGCTCGACCACCGCGAGCTGCGCCACGTCCTGGACCGCGGCTTCGTCGACGCGGCCGACGCGACCGGCGAGGGCCTGCGGACGACCTGGCCGGCCGGCCGCCGCCTTCCACCCGAGATCACGATCGACCACGTGCTGATCGACCCCCGGATCGCGGCGCACGCGCTGTCGGTCCACACCGTGCCGGGCTCCGATCACCGCGCGGTGATCGCGACGCTGGCGCTGCCGCGGGCGGGGTAGGGCCTCCCGGTCAGATCGGCAGGCGGGCCCGGACCGTCGTGCCGCGTCGGTCGCCGGTCTCCACGTCCAGCGTGCCGCCGACCGCCTCGACGCGCTGCACGAGCGACGCCAGGCCGATGTGCCCGCTCAGCGGCGCCGCCGCCATCGCCCGCGCGTCGAGCCCGCACCCGTCGTCGGCGACCTCGAGCAGCACGTGGCCGTCGTCGCGCCGGACCGCGATCGCGACGGTGTCGGCGGCCGCGTGCTTGGCCGCGTTGGCCAGCAGCTCGTAGGCCAGCGACATCACGAGCTCGTCGCGCAGGCCGGCCGCCTCCGGCTCGACGGTCACCGCGGGCCGGAACCCGCCCTGGCGCGCCGCGTGGTCGGCGGCCGCCTGCACCGCCGCCTCCAGGCCCCCGTGCTGGAGCACCACGGGGTGCAGCGCATGCACCGCCTCGCGCAGGCGCTGCACCGCGCGCTCGATGCCGTGGCGGGCGTAGCCCAGCATCTCCTTGCGCGTGCCGGGATCGGGCCCCTCGGCCTCGACGAGGTCCTGGCGCGCGGCGAGCAGGTCCTGCAGCGCGCCGTCGTGCAGCTGCTCGGAGATGCGCTGGCGCGCGCGCTCCTCGGCCTCGAGGTTCTCGGCGACCAGCCGCCCGCGCAGCGCCGCCAGCCCGGCGATCTCGGCCTCGTGGCGCAGTCGCTCGATCGCCGTCGAGAGGAACGTCGACAGCGCCTCGAGGAACGCGAGGCCCTGCTCGGCGCCGAGCACGTCGGGCGTCAGCGAGTGCGTGGCCAGCACGCCGAACGGCCCCTCGCCGCTCCAGATCGGCAGCACGGCGGTGGAGCGCACGCCGTGGCGCGCGAGCTGCGGCGAGTACGGGTAGCGCTCCTCGGTCAGCCAGTCGTCGACGACCAGCGGCGTGGCCCCGGCGAGCGCCGCGTGGGCGATCGACGGCTGGCCGGGCGCGATCGCCGTCCCCCGGGCGGCGTCGTCGAAGCCGAGGCCCGAGGCGAACGCGAAGCTGCCGTCGCCCTGGAGCGCGAGGACGTTGGCCATCTCGGTGTCCAGGGACCGGGCGATGACGCGGCAGACCTCCTCGAAGAGCTCGCGCAGGTCGGTGCCCGCCAGCGCCAGCTGCCCGAGCCGGGCGATCTCCTCCTGCTGGCGGACGATGCGGCGCTGGCGCGTGACGTCCTGGATCGTGCCGCGGATCACCGTGTCCTCGCCGGACGGCAGCACCCGGCCGTGGCCGGTGATCTCGATCCGGCTGCCGTTGGGGCCGGTCGGCAAGGTGTAGTCGATGGTGAACGCGCCCTGCTCCTCGATCGCCTGCGCGATCGCCTCCTGCGCGCGCACCGCCTCCTCGGGCCGCATCGCCCCGTAGAGCTGCTCGCGGGTGGCCGTCGGGCCGTCGGGATCCATCCCGAACAGCCGGTAGGAGCCGGGCGACCAGAGCAGCCGCCCGTCCGACAACCGCACCTCGAAGCTGCCGATGCCCGCCAGCTCCTCGGCCTCGGCGAGCCGCCGCTCGTTCTCGCGCAGCTCGGTGACGTCCTGCGTCGTGCCGCGGATGCGGACCGGCGCGCCGTCGCCGTCGCGGACGGCCTCCATGATCGTGCGCATCATCCGGCCGGCCGGCGCGCGCATGCGGTACTCGACCTGCTGCGGGCCGCGGTCGCGGTTCATGCGGTGCACCGTGTTGCGCACCCGCTCGTGGTGCTCGGGCACGACGCGCGTCAGCAGGTCGTCGAGGTCCCACGGCTCGTCGACCTCGGGATCGAGCCCGTTCAAGGCGTACATCTGCCGGGTGTAGAAGCGCTCGCCGGTGCGCAGGTCGATCTCCCAGCTGCCGACGTCGGCGACCCGCTGCGCCTCCTCCAGCCGCGCCAGCGCCTCGTTGGCCCGTGCGCTCGACTCCATCTGCTCGGTGACGTCGCGCGCCGCGCCGTAGATGACGCCGTCGTCGACGTTGGCCGTCGAGCTCCAGCGCAGCCAGACGTAGTGGCCGTCCTTGTGCCGGTAGCGGTTCTCGAACTCCGGCGACGGCCGTCCCGCGCGGATCGTGTCGAGCTCCTGTGCGGTGCGCGGCATGTCGTCGGGGTGCTGGAGCGCGTCGATCCGCCGGCCGATCAGCTCGCCGGGCTCGTAGCCCAGCACGCGCGTCCAGCTGCGGTTGGCGCGCTGGATGTAGCCCTGCGGATCGACGATGACCAGCAACTCCACGCTGAGGTCGAAGAACCGGGTCTCCGCGTTGGTGGTCATTCGAGCAGCCCCGAGCGCATCGCCACGGCGACGGCCGCGGCGCGGTCGGAGACCCCGAGCTTCTCGTAGAGGCTTTGGAGGTGCGTCTTGACGGTCGACGGGCTCAGCTGCAGCCGGCGCGCGATCTGCGGCGCCGAGCCGCCCTCGGCGATGAGCCGCAGGACCTCCTGCTCGCGCGGGCTGAGCACGGGCCGGGGCTCGGTCTCGCGCAGCTGGATCTGGGCCGCGAGGCCGCCCTGGACCTCGGGCGACAACACGGTCTCGCCGCGGGCCACGGCGGCGACCGCATCGAAGATCTCGGCCCGCTCGGCCTCCTTGGACAGGTAGGCGGCGGCGCCCATGGCGACCGCGCGGTAGACGAGGTCGCTGTCGACGTGGGCCGACAGGAACACGACGCGGGTCGCGATGCGCTCCCGCGCGATCGCGTTGAGGACCTCGGTGCCGGTGAGCCCGGGCATCCGGACGTCGAGCACGGCGACGTCCGGCGTCAGACGCCGGATCTCGGGCAGGGCGGTCCGGCCGTCGGCCGACTCCCCGACGAGCTCGAGGTCCGGACGCTCCTTGATCGCCCGCACGAGCCCTTCGCGGTACATGGGGTGGTCGTCGGCGACGAACACCCGGACGCGGCTCATGCCGCAACCTTATAACCGCTCAGCGAAGCACAAGCAACCGGCGGCAGATGTCGTCGCGCGCGAGGTCCTTGCTCAGCAGGGCGTGCGCCCCGGCCGCCTCCGCGGCGGCGCGCAGCGTCTGCGTCGCGCTCCCCGTGAGCAGGACGACGTGGACGCCGCCCAGCTCCCGCAGCCGGCGGGCGATCTCGAGGCCGTCGAGCCCCGGCATGCGGACGTCGAGCAGCGCGACGTCGGGGGATGCCTCACGGACGATCGCCAGCGCCTCGAGGCCGTCGGCGGCCTCGCCGACGAGGTCCAGCGTGCCGAAGCGGCGGATCGCGCGGGCCAGCCCCTTGCGGTAGGTCTCGTGGTCGTCGGCGATGACCACGCGCAGGGCCTGGCGGACGGCCGCCGGACCGCCTGCGTCCGTGACCGCGGTGAGATGCAGCACGGCGCCCATTCCGGCGCAACCTGGCGCATGTCGCCATCGGTCGATCGGACGGTCGGCCGGGGGAGCTGGCACACGGTGTGCGCGAAGACCGCACCGGGCGCCCGCATGACACCATCCCGGTGATGGACGGGATCGTCGCCGCGGGCCACCCGGTGTCCGCCGAGGCGGGAGCCGCCGTGCTGCGTGCGGGCGGCAACGCCGTCGACGCCGCCGTGGCGGCCTGCCTGGCGTCGTGGACGGCCGAGCCGCTGCTGACCGGCCCGGGCGCCGGCGGCTACCTGCTCGTCGCGGGAGCGGGGGAGACCCCGACGCTGCTGGACTTCTTCGTCGCGGCGCCGGCCGACGGCGCGCGGGCGGCCCTCCTGCCGGTCGACGTCTCGTTCGGCGACGCCACGCAGGTCTTCCACGTGGGCGCCTCGTCGTGCGGCGTGCCGGGGACGCCGGCGGGCCTCGAGGAGGCCGTGCGCCGCTGGGGCCGGATGGCGCTCTCCGACCTCGCCGCCCCCGCGGCCGAGCTGGCGCGGACCGGCGTGCCGCTCAACGCGGCGCAGGCCTACGTCTTCGAGATCCTCGAGGGGATCCTGCTGTCCTCGCCGCAGGCCCGCGCGCAGTTCGCGCCCGAGGGTCGCGCCCTGCGCACCGGCGAGCGCTTCCGCTCGGCGGCGCTGGCCGAGACGATCGAGCGCTTCGGGGCCGAGGGCGCCGCGCCGTTCTACGCGGGCGACCTCGCCGCCGCGGCGGTCGACTGCGTGGCGCGCCACGGCGGGACGCTGTGCGCCGCCGACCTCGCCGCGTACGCCCCGATCGCGCGCGAGCCCGCGCAGGCGGCCTACCGCGGCCGGACGGTGCTGACCAACCCGCCGCCCTCGGCGGGCGGGACGCTGCTCGCGCTCGCGCTCGCCCAACTGGACGCGACCGTCGGGCCGCCGACCCCGGGCGACCTCGTCGCCGCGATGGCCGTCGCGCAGGCCGCGCGCACGCCGGACTTCGACGCCGGGCTGGACCAGGAGGGGTTCCTGGAGCGCTTCCTGGCCGCGCAGCTGGGGTCGACGACGCACGTCGCGGTCCTCGACGCCGACGGCCGCGCCTGCTCGGTGACGTGCACCAACGGCGAGGGCTCGGGGCTCGTCGTCCCGGGCACGGGCATCCACCTCAACAACGTCATGGGCGAGGAGGATCTCAGCCCGCTGGGGTTCTTCACCGCGCCGCCCGGGCGGCGCATGCCGTCGATGATGGCCCCGACCGTGGTGCTGGGCGACGACGGCGTCGAGCTCGTCCTCGGCAGCGCCGGCTCCAACCGCATCCGCTCGGCGATCCTGCAGACGATCGTGGGGACCGTCGACCACGGGCTGGACGCGCGGGCGGCGGTCGAGGCGCCGCGGCTGCACCTCGAGCAGGACGTGGTCTACACCGAGCCGGGGATCGACCCGACGGGGCTCGACGGCGACGGCGGCCGGACGCTCGCGCCGTTCCGCGCGCGCAACCTCTTCTTCGGCGGCGTGCAGGC
>JAOPZP010000411.1 GCA_025964055.1 Conexibacter sp. | reverse complement strand
CCGAAGGGGCTGGCCCAGATGGTGCGCGCGCTGGTGTCGCTCGTCCAGGTCCCGCCGCGCGGCCTCTGGGGCCGCGGCGGCGCGGCGGCGCACACCTCCGCCGAGGCCTGGCTGGACGGCGTCGCGGCGGCGGCGCCCGCGCCCTCGGCCGCCGACGTCGTGCGCCGCTACCTCGCCGCGTTCGGTCCCGCGAGCGTCGCCGACGTCCAGAAGTGGTCGGGCCTCACGCGGCTCGCGCCCGTGCTCGCCATGCTCCGTCCCGAGTTGGTGTCCTTCTCCGACGAGGCCGGGCGCGAGCTCTTCGACCTGCCGGACGCTCCGCGGCCCGCCCCCGAGACGCCGGTCGCGCTGCGCCTCGTCGCGCCGTTCGACAACGTGCTGCTCTCCCACGTCGACACCACGCGGATCCTGCCGGCCGAGCACCGGGGCAGGGTGATGACCCAGAACGGCCTGGTGCCGGGGACGTACCTCGTCGACGGCTTCGTCCAGGGCACGTGGAAGGTCCAGACGGCCGGGAAGCGGGCGGTGACGCTCGCGGTCACGCCGTTCGGCAAGACCACCAAGAAGACGCGGACGGCGCTGACCCGCGAGGGCGAGCGCCTGCTGGCCTTCGCGGCCCCCGCGGCGACCCGGCGCACCGTGGAGCTCAGCGCCGGCGGATGACGCGCGCGCCGCGCGACGGGATCATCGTGACGTTGCGGTGGGTGGCGTGCTCGGGCGCGGGATCGTCGGCCTCGAGGTCCAGCCGCTGCGCCATGTGCTCCAGCACGACGCGCTGCTCGGCCATCGCCAGCGCGGCGCCCAGGCAGCGCCGGACGCCGCCGCCGAACGGGATCCAGGTGTAGGTGCCCGGCTTGTTGTCGTCCCAGCGCTCGGGGCGGAACGCGTACGGGTCGGGGTAGACGTCCTCGCGGTGGTGGACGAGCAGGATGCTCATGGTCACCGGCGTGTCGGCGGGCACGGCGTACTCGCCCAGGCGCCACGGGACCATCACGCGACGGCCGATGATCGGGATCACCGGGCGCGAGCGCATCGACTCCAGGATGGTGGTCTCGACCGCCGCGGCGGAGGTCTCGGCGTCGCCGGTGCGGACGGCCTCGCGCAGGCGCTCGTAGGCCGCCGGCGTGCGCACGAGGCGCTCCCACGTCCACGCGAGCTGGTTGGCCGTCGTCTCGTGCCCGGCGAGGACGAGCGTCAGCAGCTCGTCGCGCAGCTCCCGGTCGCTGAGCTCCTCGCCGGCCTCGGTGCGCGCCTGCAGCAGCAGCGACAGGATGTCGCGGCGGTCCTCGAGGTCGGCGGCGGCCCGGCGCGCGCGGATCACCTGGTAGGTCGGGCGATCGAGCATCGCCAGCCCGGCCTTGGCGATGCCGACGGCCTCCTCGCGACCGATGTTCATCAGCTCGACGAGCTGCGCGGCGGGCAGCGTCGAGGCGGTGATCAGCCACTTGGTGGCCTGGCGCAGGCCGTGCTCGGGCGTCCCGCGCCGCGGCCGGCCCTCGATGCCGAAGATCCCCGCCATGATCACGTCGAGCGTGATCGCCTGCATGCGCGGCGCCAGGGCGAACGGCCGGCCGACGGGCCAGCCGTCGATCTCGCGATCGGCGGCGCCGGCGATCATCTCCGCGTAGCGCTCGATGGCCTCGCCGTGGAACGGCGGCAGCAGCAGCCTGCGCTGGCGCATGTGCCGCGGGCCGACCGCGGTGAGGACGGAGTTCGGTCCGACGATCGGCCTCAGCGGCGACTCCCCGGTGAGCGACGGCGCCTGCTCGGGCTTGGCGGTGAACAGCGACTGGACGTGATCGGGGTGGCTGGTGATCACCGGGCTGCCGTCGCCGCGCATCCGGAACACCTCGCCGAGCTCGCGCCGCGCGCGGAAGACGAACTGGATCTGGCGCTGGTTGAAGCGCAGCACCTGCAGCCTGGCGGAGAGCGGGATCTCCGGCGGGGCCGGGAGCCCGCGCGCCTCCTGCTCGGAGAGCGGTCCAGCAGGCGAGGGCGGCGCCTCGCCGACGAGCTCGCGGGGTGTCAGAACGGCGGACGGGGCATCCATGACATCACCGAGTGTGTCATGGATCGATGTCACGGATGTGTGCGTTCTGGCACGTGCTCGTCTCAGTCGCATCCCAATAAACCGCGGCTACCCTCGCGGCGTGCGACTTCTCGCCGCCGTGCGCGCCTTCGGGCGCCGCCATCGCATCATCATCACCATCGTCGGCTCGCTGCTCGCCGTCGCGTCGCTGGGCTTCGCGCTGGCCGGGCGGCGCGACCAGTTCGCCACCGCGCTGAGCGGGGCCCCCCTGGCGATCCTCGGCGCCACCGTGCTGCTGCAGATCGTGGCGCTCCTGTCGCGCAGCGAGGCGTGGCACGTGACGATCGAGGCCGCGGGCGGCACGGTGCCGCGGCGCATCCTGTACCGGGCGTCGAGCATGCAGGTGCTGGGCTCGGTCATCAACGGCAACCTCGGGGTCGCGGCGCGGATCGCGGCGCTGCGCCGCTCCTCGCCCGAGGTCAGCCCGCAGGTCCCGACGCTCATCGCCTCCGAGTTCCCGATCCTCGCGATCGAGGCCGGCCTGGCGGCGCTGACGTCGTTCACGCTCGTCGGCCCGCTGGGCCTGCCGTGGTGGGCGCCGGTCATCGGCATCGCGGTGATGGCGACGGTCAGCGCCGGGCTGCGCCACCTCGCCGCGCGCAAGGGGCGCGAGCTGTGGCGGGGCCTGGCCGTGGTGCGGTCGCTGCGCGGCGGCGGCCGGGTGTTCTGCTTCGTGCTGGTCGCCGTCTTCGCGCAGATCTTCCGCAACTGGATGCTGCTGCACGCCGTGGGGCTCGACGCGTCGCTCTTCGACGCGGTCGCCGTGCTGATCGGCGTCGTGACGCTCGGCCAGCTGCCGGTGGGCCCGAGCCTGGGCGCGGCGGCCGCGGTGCTGATCCTCGGCAGCCACGGCGTCGCCGGAGCCGCCGCGGCGGGCGTGCTCATGACGGTCACGGGCACGGTCGGCGGGCTGTGCTTCGCCGCGTGGGCGGCGCTGGATGGCGTGTGGGTGGCACACCGGCGGCGCGTGCGCCGCACGCAGCGCGCCCAGGCGACGACCTGACGGGAGCGCTGCGCGTGCCGGCCCGCGTGCGGCATCATCGTCGGATCGCCACGCGCAACGACACCGAGCCCGACCCGCCGCTGGACCTCGTCGCGACCATGGGCGGTCCGCTGGGCGTCGTCGAGACGTCCGTGCCCGCCATCGCGTTCGCGGCCGTCTACGGCTTCTTCGGCACCAACCCGGCGGCGATCGCGGCGGTCGCGCTGACGCTCGTCCTGACGCTCGCGCGGCTGGTCCGGCGCGAGTCGCCGCGGCACGCGCTGTCGGGGCTGGTCGGCGTCGCGTTCGCCGCGTTCATCGCCGCCCGCAGCGGCAAGGCCGAGAACTTCTACCTGCCCGGCCTGCTGCTCAACACCGCCTACGCGTCGGCGTTCCTGGTGTCGCTGGCGCTGCGCAAGCCGCTGGTCGGGCTGGTGGCCGGCCAGATCCCCGGCACGCTGGCCGACCATCGCGACGACCCGCGCTACACGCGCCGCTACGTGATCGCGACGTGGCTGTGGGCGTTCCTCTTCCTGGCCCGGGTCGTCGTGCAGCTCCCGCTCTACCTCGCCGGCGCGGTCGTCGCCCTCGGCGTGGTGCGCACCGCGATGGGCCTGCCGCTCTTCGCGTTGGGCCTCTACCTGACGTGGCGCCTGGTCCGCGTGGACGCGCAGGACCCCGCGGGACCGGGATCGGCCTCGCCCGAGCCGCCGGAGCCCGCGTCGGCCGTGGGCTGAGGTCCCGCGCGCCGCCGGCCGGCGGCCGTTTTCGTAGGCTGACCTGCGCATGTCCTCGACGCCCGCCGACCCCACCCGCCGCCGCGCCCCGCGCGGGGCCGGCCGGCGCCGGCAGCAGCTCTCGGCCG
>JAOPZP010000408.1 GCA_025964055.1 Conexibacter sp. | reverse complement strand
CCTCGCCGTCGGTGGAGCGCAGCGACACCTTGCTGTGGCGGACGTCGCCGTCGACGGCGATCTCGCGGGCCAGCGCCGCCACCTTGGTGCCCTCGACGGAGCGCAGGTGGTCGATGATGCCCTCGGTGTAGCTGTCCTCGGCGCCGGTGGCGTCGAAGTCCTCGCGGGTCACCCACGCGATGGTCAGCGCGCCGCCGTCGTGGCGCTCGACCTGGACCAGCGCCCGCGCCAGCAGCGCGAGCTTGGCGTAGGGCATGTCCTCGTAGAGGCGCCGGTAGATCGCGTGCGTGTCGACGCCGGCCTCGATCAGCTCGGCGGCCATGACGTGCGCCCGCGGCCCGGTGTTCTCATACATGAACTTGCCGGTGTCGGTCACCAGCCCCACGTAGAGCGCCTCGGCCAGCTCCTGGTCGGGCTCGACGCCGAGCGCGCGCATCAGGTCCCACACGATCTCCGCGGTGCAGGACGAGACCGGATCCACCAGGTCGATCGTGCCGAAGCGCGTGTTGTCGTGGTGGTGGTCGATGTTGAGGATGTGCGCGTCGTCGCCCTTGACGACGGCCAGCGGCGTGCGGTCGATGTTGCCGCAGTCGAGGAAGATGATCGTCCGCTGGACGAGGTCGACCGGTGGGACCGTCGAGAGGCCCTGGAGGTCGAAGAAGCGGTACTCGTAGGGCAGCGGGAACTCGTCGGCGGCCATCAACATGACCGAGTCCTTGCCCAGCGCGGTGAGGATGCGGTGCATCGCCACGAGCGACCCGAGCGCGTCCCCGTCGGGGTGCTCGTGGGTCACCAGCACGAAGCGATCGCCGTTGCGGAGCTCGGCGAGCACCTGCTCGCGTGCGGAGGCGGCGCCGTTGCGGTTCATGGCTCGGGGTCCTCCACGGCCTGCTCGATGATGGCCTCCAGCCGGGCGGCCTTCTCGGCGGTGTCGTCGAGCGCGAACTCGAGCGCCGGGGTGCGCTTCATCCGCAGCTGGCTGGCGATCTTGGCCTGGAGGATGCCGTGCGCCGAGCGGAGGCCCTCGAGCGTCGCCGCCTTCTCCTCGTCGGTGCCGAACACGCTGACGAACACCCGCGCCTGGCGCAGGTCAGGGCTCGTCCTCACCTCGGTGACTGTCACGAATCCGACCCGTGGGTCCTTGAGATCATGGGTCACGGCTTCGCCGAGCACTTCGCGGACGGCTTCGTCCACTCGGCGCATCCGCGCTCCTCCGGAGCCCATCCTAGACCCTCACGGTCATCGGATGGGCGCCGAAGAGCACATTTGCACAGCTCTTATGCGAATTGTCGGTCGGGGCGCTCACGGCGCGCCCGCTACGGCTGAGCCTGGAGCTCGCGCTCCACCTGCCGCACCTCGAACACCTCGAGGACGTCGCCCTCGCGGACATCCTGGACGTTGTGCAGCACGATGCCGCACTCGAAGCCGCTGGCGACCTCGCGAGCGTCCTCGTTGAACCGGCGCAGCGTGTCGATCGTCGTCTCGGTGACCACGGTCCCGTCGCGCACGAGGCGGACCTTCGCCCCGCGGCGCACGACGCCGTCGGTGACGTAGGAGCCGGCGATCGTGCCGATCTTCGACGCGCGGAACGTCTGGCGGACCTCGACGGTGCCGATGGTCTCCTCGACCAGGTCCGGCTGGAGCAGGCCCTGCATGGCCGCCCGCAGCTCGTCGAGCACCGAGTAGATGACCGAGTAGTTGCGGATCTCCACGCCCTCGCGGTCGGCGAGCGCCTGCGCGTCCCCGACCGGCCGGACGTTGAAGCCGACGATCACGGCGTCGGACGCGGCGGCCAGCATGACGTCGGACTCGTTGATCCCGCCGACGCCGCTGTGGATGACGTTGACCAGGACCTCGTCCTGCGGCAGCCGGGCGATCTCGTCCTCGAGTGCCTCGACCGAACCGGCGACGTCGCCCTTGACGACCAGCGCGAGCTCGGCCAGCTCTGCCTCGCGGGCGCGCCGGAACACGTCCTCGAAGGAGACCTTGCGGCCGGAGCGGCGGGCCAGCGCCTCGGACTTCTCGCGCGTGTCGCGCTCCTGGGCCAGGCGCCGCGCCTCGCGGTCGTTGGCGACCACGTGGACGTGCTCGCCGGCGTCGGGGACGCCGTCGAAGCCGAGGATCTCGACCGGATCGCCGGGGACGGCCTGCTTCACGCGCTGTCCGCGGTAGTCGATCATCGCCCGGACGCGGCCCGGCTGCGGGCCGGCCACGAGCGAGTCGCCGATCTTGAGCGTGCCGCGCTGGATCAGCACGGTCACGACCGGGCCACGGCCCGGGTCGAGCTTGGACTCGATGACGACGCCCGACGCCTCGGCGTTCGGATTGGCCTCGAGCTCCTCGAGCTCCGCGACGACCAGGAGCGTGTCGAGCAGGTCGTCGAGGTTCTGGCCGGTCTTGGCCGAGACGTCGACGTACTCGGTCTCGCCGCCCCAGTCCGACGGCTGGAGGCCGCGCTGCGTGAGCTCGGTGCGCACCCGGGTCGGGTCCGCGCCCTCCTTGTCGATCTTGTTGACGGCGACCACGATCGGCACGTCGGCCGCGTGGGCGTGGTCGATGGCCTCGTCGGTCTGCGGGCGCGCGCCGTCGTCGGCGGCGACCACGATCACGGCGATGTCGGTCACGCGGGCGCCGCGGGCACGCATGGCGGTGAACGCCTGGTGGCCCGGGGTGTCCAGGAACGTGATCGTCTTGCCGTTGTGGTGCACCTGGTAGGCGCCGATGTGCTGGGTGATGCCACCGGCCTCGCCGGCGGCGACCTCGGTCTTGCGGACCGCGTCCAGCAGCGACGTCTTGCCGTGGTCGACGTGACCCATGATCGTCACGACCGGCGGGCGCTCGACCATGTCGGCGTCGTCGTCGTCGTACTCGATCTCCTCCTCGGCCTCATCGCCGAGGTGGACGATCTGCATCTTCTTGCCGAGCGCCTCGGCCACGGCCTCGATCTGGTCGTCGGCGAGCGTCTTGGTGAGCGTCGCGAGGACGCCCATGCCCATGAGCTGCTTGATGACCTCGGGGACGCCGACGCCGAGGTACTCGGCGACGTCGTTGACCGACGAGCCCGAGTTGATCTTGACGACGTCGGTGCGCGTCAGCTGATCGGCAGCCAACATGTCCGGCGTGTCGGGCATCGGCGTGCGGCGACGCCGGCGGCGACGGCGCGGCGGCCGCTGCGGAGCGGGGCCGGGACCGGCGCCGGGGCCGCGACGGGCGGCCTGGGAGTCGATGACGACGCGGCGCTTGCCCACGCCGGGGCCACCCTCGGACCGCATGCCGCCGCGGGTCGGGCGGCCGGCGGTGCCGGACGGCTGGGACTGCGTCTCGTCGCGCTTGGGGCGCTTGGGGGGCTCGGGGACCGAGATGATCCGCGGGCCCATGCCGGGCTTGGGCGGCTCGACGTGCGGGACCAGCCCGGGCGTCTTGTCGTCCTTGCCCTTGGCGCCGGCGGCGCCCTTCTTGGCGTCGGGGGTCGCGGCGGCCGCGGCCTCGGGGGCGCCGGCGGCGG
>JAOPZP010000399.1 GCA_025964055.1 Conexibacter sp. | reverse complement strand
TCCTCGGCGCCCTCGGCAACCGGGTCCCGATCCTGTGGGTGATCCTCTCCACCCAGATGGCGATCGCGGCGCTGGTGAACTCCACCAACCTGGCGCTGCTCGGCGGCTGGGCGATCCTGCCCACGTGGCTGCTGTTCGTCATCGTCGGCAACGCCGCGAGCGGAGGCGCCGTCGCGCCGCCGCTGCTACCGCCGGTCTACGCGTTCGTCGGCCGCTGGCTGCCCTCGGGCGCGACCGTCGAGGCGCTGCGCAACGTCGTGTACTTCTCCGAGCACGACGCGAGCGCCTACGCCGTGCTCGCCGGCTGGCTGGTCGTGGCGGTCGTCGCGCTCGCGGCGGTCCACCGCGTCTGGGGCAAGAGCCCCAACGCCTAGAGGCCGGGGGCGCCGCACGGCCGCCAGCGGCGCGGGCTGCCAGACTCACCGACCGATGAAGGCCGTCCTCCTGACCGGTACCGGCAAGCGCTACGACATCGTCTCGGCGTTCGCCCAGCACACGACCGTGGTCGCCTGCGACCCCAACCCGCTCGCGCCCGCGCAGTACGCCGCGACGGTCCGCACGTCGGTGCCGATGATCGAGGACCCGCAGTACGTCCCGGCGCTGCAGGAGCTGTGCGAGCGCCACGACGTCGGCGCGATCGTCCCGCTCACCGACCTCGACATCGACGTGCTGGCCGAGGCCCGCGCCGGCGGCCGGCTGCCGCAGGCGCTCGTGCCCGACCCCGACATCGCGCGCCGCACCTACGACAAGCACGAGTGCCACCTGCTGCTGCAGGAGCACGGGCTGCCGTCGCCGCCGACCGTCCTGCCCGGGACCGAGCCGGACGCCTATCCCGTGATGGTCAAGCCGATCCACGGCTCGGGTGCGCGCAACATCTTCGCCGCGGCCGACGCCCGCGAGGCCGCGTTCTTCGTGGACTACATCGACGAGCCCGTGATGCTCCAGCGGCTGATGGACGGCCCCGAGTTCTCCATCGACTGCCTCAGCGACCGCGACGGGCGCTGCCTCAACGCGATCCCGCGGACGATGCTGGAGTCCCGCGGCGGCGAGTCGATCAAGGGGACGGTCATCGCCGACGCCGAGCTGATCGACCTCGGCCGGCGCGTCGTCGAGGCCTTCGGCGTCCGCGGTCCCGCGACCGTGCAGGCGTTCCGCGACCGCGAGCTCGGCCTGGGGATCACCGACGTCAACACGCGCTTCGGCGGCGCGTTCCCCGCACCGGTCTACGCGGCACGCCCCGGCCGCAGCTACCCCGAGCTGATCGCGGCGATGGCGAACGGCGAGACCGTGGAGCCGCACGTCGGCGAGTTCGACGCCGGCCGCACGTTCACGCGGTACTTCTGGCAGCTGGAGCTCGACGAGGAGCTCCGGCCGACCGGGCGCGACATCGTGTCGCCGCCCGGGCCGCCGGCGCCGCGCTGAGCGCAGCGGCGCCGAGCGCGCCGGCCCTACGGGATGATCTCGGGGCCCTTGTTGACGAAGCGATCCTCGAAGGCGCGGATCGCGTCGGGGACCTGCGCGTTCATCGTCGGGCAGCCCAGGAGCTGGGTCCAGGCGACCGCGGCCACCTCGAACGGCATGTTCGTGTTGTTCTCGAACATGAGCTTGTGGTAGCCCTCGACGCCCTTGAGCTTCTCGTTGAACAGCGCGTTGACCTGGCCCTGGACCTGCTTGCTGGCGCCCTTCTTGTACTCGAGCTCGATGCGGCCGTGCTCAAGCGCGTGGACGGCGTTCTCCTTGTCGGGCGAGTTGCCCGGCGCGTAGACGCCGTCCTGGGCCGGCGTCGGGCGGTGGTCGCCCGAGGTCGGCGGGTTGGTCTTGTACTTGTTGTTGACCGCGGTGTCGGAGGGCAGGTGCGTCCGGCCCTCGCTGGGGTACGTCTTGAACGTGCAGCCCGCGGCCTTCACGGCCGCGTCGAAGTCCGAGATCTTCTTGGCCGGCAGCGAGGCGTTGACGTAGTCGGCCGACGCCTTGCTGCTGCCGCCGCCGCCTCCGCCGGAGACGACCGCCGCGATCACCGCCGCGATGGCGGCGAGCGCCAGCACGCCGCCGGCGACCAGCTGCAGCCGGCGCTTGTTGGCCGCCTTGCTCGCCTCGGCCTGTTCGCGCGCCTGACGCTCAAGGCGCCGACGCTCCTTCTCTTCCTGACGGCTCGACACGCGCGAGAGCGTAGCGGCGCGCGCATGAACACGGCGTAAAGCCGGTTGCCGGTCCGTCAGGCGACGGTCGCGCCGCCCCGGCGCCGGGCGGTCCCGCCGGCCGTGCGACGGGGCTTCCAGCAGTCGTCGAGGAACTCGCCGATCTCGGTCGTCAGGCGCTCCGGGGAGAGCCGCAGCTCCAGCAGCGAGTCCGCGCGCAGCAGGCGCGCGTCGGGGAGCTCGGACACCAGCGCGTCGGAGTCGCTGAAGGGGTGCACGGGGTCGCGGTCGTGGCCGATCACGAGCGCCGGGGCCGCGATCGTCTTGCGGACCTCCTTGTGCGGCGCGACCCGTCCGAAGAACAGGCCCTGCAGGACCGCCGCGCTCGGGCCCGGCTGCTGGCGGACGGTGTCGAGCAGGATCTCGGCGCCCCAGACGCCGCCGGTCGGCACGCGGCGGGTGAGCCACGACACGCCCTTCATCACCGGCTCGCCGAAGGTCAGCGCGCACATCAGCGGCGTGAAGGCGATGGCGCAGCCCAGCAGCGCGTTGTCGAGCACGGGCATCTCGACGACCATGCCGCGCACGCGATCGGGGTGGGCGGCGGCCGCCTCGAGCGTCGCGTTGGCGCCCAGCGACGTGCCGGCCAGCACGGCCTCGTCGAGCTCGAGGTGGTCGAGCAGCGCGATCACCTGCTCGCCGAAGAACGGCATCGAGTAGGCGCTCATGTCGCGCGGGCGGTCCGACTGCCCGTGGCCGAGGAGGTCGAGCGTGACGACCCGGTTGCCGCGTCGCGCCAGCGCCTTGGCCAGCGGCCGGTGCATCTTCTGGGAGAGCAGGAGGCCGTGCAGGAGCACGCACGTGCGCGGTCCGGCGCCGTAGACGGTGTAGGCGAGGCGATGACCACCGTGCACGAAGTGGGGCATGGGCGTCCGAGGCTACCCGGGCGGGTGGTCGTCGCGCCCCGCCTGATCGTCCAGGCGCTCCAGCGCCCAGCGCGCCCAGCCCACCCGCGCCTGGGTCGTGCGCAGGCCGGCCTCCAGCGCGATCCGCTGGGAGCGCTCGGCTGGCGTGGCGGGGCGGCGACGGGCGGCCAGGAGGCGCAGGCCGTCCAGCGACTGCTCGGCGGCGTCGAGCTCGTCCTGCACGTGGTCGCGCGCGGCCTCGGGCGTCATGAGCCAGAGGAAGAACGTCCGCAGCGCAGCCTCGTCGCGCACCGTGCGATCGGGCTCGGTGTCCGCGAGCCACGCCTGCACGGCGTCGCGGCCGGCAGCGGTGACCGCGTACGTCTTGCGCCCGCGCGGCCCCGGCTCGCCCGCCTCCACCAGGCCGTCCGCGGCCAGGCGCACGAGCTCGGGGTAGATCTGGCTGTGCCCGGCCGACCACGTGCTGCCGACCGAGGCCTCGAAGCGGCTCGACAGCTCATAGCCGCTCATGGGTTGGTCGGCCAGGAGTCCGAGCAGGGCATGCCGGAGGACTTGGCGGCGTGGGACGGGCGCCGGTATGTCAGGAGTTTGACATGTCCAAGTCGACTGGTGATGAAGGGGAGGTGAAGACGGAGCGGTCCCGGGGTGCCGGGCACGCCGGCAGCGCCCCTACGACGCCGCCTCCACCGCCTCCGCCGTCCGCGACGCCAAGGCCATCGTGGTCAGCATCGGGTTCGTGCCGCTCGCCGTCGGGAAGGCCGAGGCGTCGCCGATCCAGACGCCGGGGACGTCGTGGAGCTCGCCCCACGGTCCCGCCACCGAGGTCGCGGGGTCGGTGCCCATGCGGGCCGAGCCCATGTGGTGCAGCGAGAAGGTCGCGTGCTCGTAGGGCGAGAGCGGCGCGGCCGACATGCGGTCGGCGAACGCCTCGATCGACTCGCCGCCGCCGCGCACCCACTGCTGGCGCTTGCGGTGCAGCGACTGCACCTCCGACGCGCCCGCCGCCTCGTGCATGAGCGCCATCGTCCGCAGGCCGTGGCGGAAGTGCTCCACGTCCAGCGGGTCCGACAGCGGGTAGGTGTGGACCGGGTTGCCGGCGGCATCGATCGTCACGCGCCCGTGGCCGCGGTCGCGGATCAGCAGCACCATCGCCGCGGAGATCGGCCCGCGCGCCATGTCGCCCTTGTGCTGGGCGCCCGACTCCCACGGCACCGACGCGCCCGTGACCCCGGGCGACGCGTGCGAGGTCTCGACCAGGTAGCCGTAGCCGTCGGTCAGGTTGGCGTACTCCATCGACAATGCGCTCTGCGGCGGGCCCCACCACGCCTGCTGGGACTCGGCGTAGACGCCGTTGACCGCGGTCGCCGGGTGCAGCCGCAGGTAGTCGCCGGCCGCCGGCCCGCCGATCGCGGAGCGCAGCAGCAGCGCGGGCGTGTCCAGCGCGCCCGCGGCGACCACGACCTGCGGCGCCCGCACCACGACCTGCGCGACGCGGCCGTCGGCGCCGACGTACGTCCCCTCGACGCCGGCCGCCCGGCCGTGCTCGACCAGCACGCGCTCGACGCGGCAGTTGACGACGAACCGCGCGCCCGCGTCCGCCGCGTCCTGCAGGTAGGTCCTCAGCGTCCCCTGCTTGGCGCCCGTGACGTCGCCGAAGCCCATCAGCCCGGCGAGGTCGGCGTCGTACCTGGCGGGGTCGGCGTTGCGCGTGATCGCGCGCGCGTCGATGCCCATGCGCGCCGCGGCGTCCAGCACGCGCTGGTTGGGCCCGTTGGCCTCCGAGCAGGCGTCGGTGACGCCGATCCGCGCGCTGACCTCGTCGAGGTGGCGGTCGAACGCCGCGCCGCTCAGGCCCTCCAGCCCGTGGTCGCGCTCCCACTCCTCGCGCACCCAGTCGTAGGTCCGCAGGCAGTTGGTCCAGTTGACCGTCGATCCGCCGCCGAGGTTGGCGCCGGTCATCAGCGCGACCTGGCCCTCGGCCGTCTGCGACAGCCCGCCCGCGCGGTAGAGGTTCTGGTAGGCCCAGAGCTCGAGCTGGTTGAAGTCCGCCTCGTTGTAGTAGCCGCCGGCCTCCAGCACGACGACGTCGCGGCCGGCGCCGGCCAGCTTGCCGGCGATCACGCCGCCGCCCGAGCCCGACCCGACGACCACCACGTCGGCGGTCAGCTGCAGCGCGTCGGAGTCCGGGCGCGTGATCGGGATCGTCTTCGGCGCCTCGGCGTCCGTCGGGGGCACGGCGCGCGGGCCGGGATAGCCGATCGCCTCCCAGTTCGGGTTGCGGCCCGTGGCCGGATCAGGGATGGCGTAGAACAACAGGAACGTGAGCGCCCGCAGGCCGCTCAGCCCGGCCAGCGCGGCGGGGTCGGCGTCCATGAAGCCGTGCAGGATCTGCTCCCGGACGTCCTGCGGCGCGTCGTCGAAGCCCTGGGCGGCCAGCGCCTCGAGCAGCTGGCGCAGGCCCTCGACCTGGTCCTCGGGGACCGCGCCGGACGTGAGCTGCTGCGCGATGGCCTGGTCGACGCCGACGTCTGAGCCCTTGCGGGCCCAGAACCCGGTCGGGTCGTCGTCGACCGCGACCTCCGGCGCGAAGGTGTCGACCAGGCGGCGCAGGGTGGCCAGCTGGAGCTCGGAGAGGACGACCGCGACTGGAGTTGACACGGTGTCAGCCTACCTCGCGCGGTCAAGCGCGTGGTGGTACGGTGACGCCCCCGTCACCTTTGCCCGAGAGGTCGTCTGTCCCATGGCCAAGCAGCACCGCATCCTCACCGGCCAGGTCGCCGCCATCACCGGTGGGGCCCGCGGCATCGGCCGCGCCACCGCCGAGGCGTTCGTGCGCGAGGGGATGAAGGTGGCCATCGGCGACCTCGACCACGCGACCGCCCAGCAGACCGCCGCGGAGCTCGGCCACGGCACCGTCGCGCTCCCGCTCAACGTCACCGAGCGCGAGTCGGTCAAGGGCTTCCTGGACGCGGCCGAGGAGCAGCTCGGCCCGATCGACGTCCTCGTCAACAACGCGGGGATCATGCAGGTCGGCCACCGCATCTGGGAGGAGGACGACGCCACCACCCAGCGCATGATCGACATCAACGTCAACGGCGTGATGTTCGGCGTCAAGGAGATCGTCCCGCGGATGCTGCCGCGCAACCGCGGCCACATCGTCAACATCGCCTCGACCGCCGGCAAGGGCGGCTTCCCCGGCGGCGGCACGTACTGCGGCACCAAGCACTACGTCGTCGGCCTCTCGGAGGCGCTGCGCGCCGAGCTGCGCGACACGAACCTCGAGGTCTCCTGCGTCATGCCGGTCGTCGTCAACACCGAGCTGGCCGCGGGCCTGCAGGAGACGCGCGGCGTCAAGCAGGTTCAGCCCTCCGACGTCGCGGACGAGATCGTCACCGCGCTCAAGGAGGCGCGCTTCGACGTCTTCGTCCCGCGCTCGGTCGCCGGCATCACCAAGGTCATGAACCTGCTTCCGCGCGGCGGGCGCGAGGCGCTGAGCCACGCGCTGAAGGCCGACCAGGTGCTCGCCCAGGTCGACGAGGGCCGCCGCGCCGCCTACGAGCTGCGCGCCTCGCACTCCGACCCGGCGCTCGACGCCGGCGAGCCGGCCAAGCAGCTCACGCCGTAGGCGGTCGCGATCGCGCGGCGGACCGGTGCCGCCGCCCGCCCCACCGGGCGATCGCGAGCCCGATCGACGGTGGAACGCCACCCCTCGGTGGGTAGGTTGTCGTGCTATGGAAGCCGCCACTCCCTCCACCTCGGTCGACCAGCTCAGCGTCGACACCATCCGCACGCTGTCGATGGACGGCGTCCAGAAGGCCAACAGCGGCCATCCCGGTCTGCCGATGGGCATGGCTCCCAGCGCGTACGTCCTGTTCGCGAAGGTCATGAACCACAACCCGAAGGACCCGGAGTGGCCCGACCGCGACCGCTTCGTGCTCAGCGCCGGCCACGGGTCGATGCTGCTCTACAGCGTCCTGCACCTCTCGGGCTACGACCTGCCGCTCGAACAGCTCAAGAAGTTCCGTCAGTGGGGATCGCTCACCCCCGGTCACCCGGAGCGCGACCGCGTGCACGTCACCCCCGGCGTCGAGGTGACCACGGGCCCGCTCGGCCAGGGCTTCGCCAACGGTGTCGGCATGGCGCTCGCCGAGCGCTTCCTGCGCGAGCGCTACGGCAAGGAGGTCATGGACCACTACGTCTACTCGATCGTCTCCGACGGCGACCTGATGGAGGGCATCGCCGCGGAGGCGGCGTCGCTCGCCGGGCAGTACGGCCTCGGCCGGCTCGTCTACCTGTACGACGACAACTCGATCTCGCTCGACGGACCGACGTCGCTCAGCTTCAACACCGAGAACGTCGGCCAGCGCTTCGAGGCCTACGGGTGGCACGTCCTCGAGGTCCACGACGCCAACGACGTCGTCGCGCTGGAGGCCGCCATCACGGAGGGCAAGCGCCAGACCGACAAGCCGACGCTCATCCGCGTCAAGTCGATCATCGGCTACCCGTCGCCCAACAAGCAGGGCACGAGCAAGGCCCACGGCGCCGCGCTGGGCGAGGACGAGGTCCGCGCCACCAAGGAGGCGATGGGCTGGGATCCCGACGCGCACTTCTTCGTTCCCGACGACGTCTACGCCGACTTCGCCAAGGCCGCCGAGCGTGGCGCCGCGCTGCAGACCGAGTGGGAGTCGCGGCTCAGCGAGTGGAAGTCCGCGCACGAGGACCTCGCGCAGGAGTGGGACCTGGCCTGGGACGGCGGCTCCTACGGAGGCCGGCCGCTGCCGGGCCTCAAGGAGGCGCTGCGCTCGATCGACTGGGGCGACAAGCCGAAGATCGCGACGCGCTCGGCCGGGCAGAAGGCCATGGCCGCGATGTCGCCGTTCGTCCCGACGCTGGTCGGCGGCGCCGCCGATCTCTCGGAGTCGACGAAGACCGAGTTCCCCGGCGGCGACGCCGAGCGCTACACGAAGGCCAAGGCCGGGCGCAACGTCTTCTGGGGCGTGCGCGAGCACGGCATGGGCGGCGCGGTCAACGGCATGGCGGCCCACGGCGGCATCCTGCGCCCGTACGGCTCGACCTTCCTGCAGTTCGCCGACTACATGCGCGGCGCGATCCGGCTCAGCGCGCTGACCGGCCTGCGCGTCGCCTGGATCTACACGCACGACTCGGTCGGCCTCGGCGAGGACGGCCCGACCCACCAGCCGGTCGAGCACCTCGCGGCGCTGCGCGCGATCCCCGGCCTGACGGTCATCCGGCCCGCCGACGCCAACGAGACCGCCGAGGCGTGGCGCGTGATCATCGAGGACCTCGAGGGGCCCGCGGTCATGGCGCTCTCGCGGCAGGACCTGCCGATCCTCGACATCGACCCCGACGACGTGGGCAAGGGCGCCTACGTGGTCTCGCCGGGCGACGGCGAGGCGCGCGTGACGCTCGTCGGCACCGGCGCCGAGGTCCACACCGCGATCGAGGCGCAGAAGCTGCTGGCCGAGGCCGGCATCGCCTCGCGCGTCGTGTCGATGCCGTCCTGGGAGCTCTTCGCCCAGCAGGACGACTCCTACCGCGACGAGGTGCTGCCGGCGACGATGCCGCGCGTCTCGGTCGAGGCCGCGATCACGATGGGCTGGGAGCGCTGGGTCGACCGCGCGGTCGGCATCGACCGCTTCGGTGCGAGCGCGCCGGGCCCCGAAGTGCTCGAGAAGCTCGGCATCACCGGCAGCCACGTGGCGCAGGTGGC
>JAOPZP010000392.1 GCA_025964055.1 Conexibacter sp. | reverse complement strand
TCCGGGCGCCGGCACCCGCGCCCGTCGCCTCGCGCGAGGCCGAGACCACGACGACCAGCGAGCCGACCACGATCACCAGCCCGCCGACGAACGCCAGCAGCGCACCGGCGTCGATGACCGTGGCCGCGTCGACGCCGGCGCGGGGGACGGCGTGGATGCCGAGGTCGGGCACCTTGAACGCGCGGTAGATCCCGTACGCGGCGATCCCGACGCCGATCACGGCGGCGATGGCGCTCGGCGCGCGCGGCGCGATCGCCGGCGGGATCGCGAGCATCGCCATGGCGACCAGCGCGCCGACCATCAGCGCAGCGGCCGCCCACGGGTAGAGGCTCCAGAGGTCGACCGGGACCTCGAAGAGGTTGACGATCGGGTGGGTCGCCACGACGACTTGGTAGTCGTACCACGGCAACAGGGTCGAGACCGCGACCGCTGCGGCACCGAGGAAGCCGAAGGTCCGGGCCAGGAGGGAGGAGTAGTCGGGCATCGTGCCCTGCGAGGTAGGCCGGTGCCGCGCGCAGCAAAGCGTCCTTCGTGTGAGTCCCGGGCGGCCGTCGGCGAGGCGGGCGCCTCGCCGACGGCCGTCGCGATCAGGGCTTGGCCGGGAACAGGCGCTGCGCGGCGGCCTCGGCCTGGGCGGCGTCGTGCACCACGCGCGCCGACGGGTGGGCGCCGGTGAGCGTCAACAGGCGGTCGGCTCCGGCGTCGGGCAGCACCTCGTAGGCCGGCCAGCGGATGACCTGCGGCGGCTCGCTCGCGTCGCGGCCGGGGTCGCGGAGCTCCAGCGGCTTGCCGTCGGCGGCCGAGACCCACAGCGTCCACACCGGCCGGCCGGCGCCGGGCTTGAGGGAGACGGCCCAGGCGTCGACGCCGTCGTGGCGCTCACGACCGGTCACGGTCATGTGGCCCTCTTCGAGGAGCGTCCGGACCTTGCTGACGATCGGGTCGCCGGCCGGCACGGCGTCGTCGCCGGGCTTGCCGGCGCCGGGCGCGCCGGCGACGACGGTCTTCTCCGGGGCGCCGCCGGCCTTCGGAGGGGCGCCGTCGGTCTTGACGTCGCCCGCGCCGTTCTGCGGGTCCTTGGCCGGGGGCGCGTCGTAGATCGTGTCGGTCGCGGGGTCGTAGAACGCGCTGCCCGCGGTCTCGAAGCGCCGGGCCCCGTCGACCGCCTCGCGCTGGGACGCCGGACGGTCGGCCGACTGCCACACCTCGTGCGTGGTCGTCCGCCCGCCCATGGTCTCGACGCTGCGGGCGTGCAGGATCGTTCCCGACGGTGGGTTCAGCCAGCGCAGCGTCTGCGTGATCGCGGCCGCCGACGACGGCCCGCCGACATCGCCCGGGCCGCCGCCGAGCAGCACCGCCGCGGTCGCGGTGAGCGTGACGCCGGCCGCCACCGGCAGCGCGACCGCCCGGGGGACGGTGCGGCGCGCCGCGATCGGCTGCTTGCGCACGCGGCCGAGCAGCTCCGCGTCGAACGCGCCGGCGTCGACGTGGGCCTGGGGCGGGCGTGCGGCGCGCAGGCGGCGGGCGAGCTCGTCGTTCACATCGTGTTCCATTGGGGACGCTCCTTGGTGGTGGTGGGGTTGAGGGCGGCCCGCAGCCGGCGGCGCGCTCGCGCCGCCCGCATCCGGAACGCGGCCGCGGTGATGCCGAGCGCCTGGGCGGCGTCGGCGCTGGACAGGTCGAACCAGGCCGTCAGGACGACGGCCTCGCGGTCCAGCGGCGAGAGGGCCAGCAGCGCGGCGCGCAGCTCGCCGTCGACCACGCGTTCGGCGGGATCGGGGCCGGGCGCGAGCGGCTGGAGGTCCAGGAGCGCGTGCAGCGCACCGGCGCGCCGGCGGCTGCGCCGCGCGTTGGCCAGGACCCGCCGCGTGACGCCGATCAGCCAACCCAGCTCGGCGCTGTGCGGGATGTCGCGCTGGCGGCGCCACGCGATCGCGTACGCCTCGGCGACCGCGTCGTCGGCGTCCTCGGGGGAGGCCATCGAGCGGGCATAGGCGAGCACGCGGGGGTAGGTCGCGCGGTAGAGCTCTTCGAAGTCCACGTGGGGCAAGTGTCCGCAGCGTCGCGGATCGCAACCGGTGCTGCCGCGGTCCTGGGCGCGTCGCTCTTCGTCGGCGGCGGCCTGATCACGCCGGGCGTCGCCGCGTGAGGCTCCACGCCGCGCCGCGCCGTCGCCGCCCCGGCGCCCGCCCCATGCCGTAGAACTTCCCCCCATGGCGAGCTCCGAGGCAACGACCATCGAAGCCGGTGGGCGCGTGGTGCGGGTGTCGCGCCCGGACCGGGTGATCTTCCCCGCGACCGAGCGCACGCCGGTCGTCACCAAGCTCGACGTCGTCCGGTACTACCTGTCGGTCGGCGACGGGATCATGCGCTCGCTCATGCGCCGGCCGACGACGCTGGAGCGCTGGCCCAAGGGCGTGCATCCCGACACGGTGGTGTCGACGCGCGAGCAGGGCGGGGGAGACGCCTTCTTCCAGAAGCGCATCCCGCGCGGCGCGCCGGACTACGTCGAGACCGCCCGGATCGAGTTCCCGTCGGGCCGCCACGCAGACGAGGTGTGCCCGACGGAGCTCGCCGTCGTCGCCTGGGCGGCGCAGATGGGCACCATCACGTTCCACCCGTGGCCGGTCCGCCGCGAGGACGTCGAGCATCCCGACGAGCTGCGCCTCGACCTCGATCCGCAGCCGGGCACCGACTTCGCCGACGCCGTCCGCGTCGCCGCCGAGGCGCGCCTGCTGCTGGCCGACCTCGGCTACACCGGCTTCCCGAAGACGTCCGGCGGCCGGGGCATCCACATCTACGTCCGCATCGAGCCGCGCTGGACGTTCACCGACGTGCGCCACGAGGCGATCGCCTTCTGCCGCGAGCTCGAGCGCCGCCTGCCCGGCGAGGTCTCGACCAAGTGGTGGAAGGAGGAGCGCGGTGAGCGGATCTTCGTCGACTACAACCAGAACGCGCGCGACCGGACGATCGCCTCGGCCTACAGCGTGCGGCCCAAGCCGGGCGCGCCGGTCTCGGCGCCGGTGACCTGGGACGAGCTGGCCGGCGTCGCGCCCGAGGACTTCACGGTCGCGACGATGCCCGCGCGCTTCGCCGAGGTCGGCGACCTCCACGCCGCGATCGACGACACCGCCCACTCGCTGCAGCCGCTGCTGGACCTGTACGAGAAGGACGAGGCGGGCGACATGCCCTATCCGCCCGACTACCCCAAGATGCCGGGCGAGCCCAAGCGCGTCCAGCCCTCGCGCGACCGCGACCGGCCGCGCTAGCTCGGGCCCGGCGACTGCGGCAGCTTCTTGGTCCCGCGCCGCGGCGCGGGCGCCGAGGGCGGCGGGACGACCGGGCCGACGTCGCCGTCGGGCGCCTCGTCGAGGTCGACGATCACCGGCGCGTGATCGCTGGGGCCCTTGCCCTTGCGGGCCTTGCGGTCGACCCACGCCGCCCGGACGCGCTCGGCGACGGCCGAGCCGGCGAGCACCAGGTCGATCCGCATCCCGAGGTCCTGGTGGAACATGCCGGCCCGGTAGTCCCAGTAGGTGAACACGCGCTCGTCCGGCCAGTGGTCGCGGACGACGTCGTGCAGGCCGGCGGCCTGGAGGTCGGCGAGGGCGGCGCGCTCGGGTGGCGTCACGTGGGTCTGGCCGACGTAGGCGTCCGGGTCGAAGACGTCGTCGTCGGACGGCGCGATGTTGATGTCGCCCATCACGACGGTGGTGGCCGGGTCGCCCGCGGCGACCATGTCGTGCAGCGACGCCAGCCAGGCCAGCTTGTACTGGTAGTGCTGGGAGTCCGGCGTGCGCCCGTTGGGCACGTAGACCGAGACGACGCGGGTCCCGCCGCACGTGGCCGACACCGCGCGCGCCTCGGGGTGCGGGAAGCCGGGCGCGCCGTCGCCGAGGCCTGCGACGACGTCGTCGAGCCCCACGCGCGACAGGATCGCCACGCCGTTCCACGCGGCCTCGCCATGCAGCGCCACCTCGTAGCCGCGGTCGGCGAGCTCGCTCCCGAGCAGCTCGGTGAACGCGCCGTCGGCGAGCTTGGTCTCCTGCAGGCAGACGACGTCGGGGCGGCGCTCGTCGAGCCACGGCAGGAGGCGCGGGACGCGCTGCTTGGCGGAGTTCACGTTCCAGGTCGCGATGCGCACCAGCCGTACGGTAAACGCTGCTCCCGCCCCGCCTAGGTGACCTTGATCGTCGCCTCCATGCCGGGGTGGATCGTGCACTCGAACACGAAGGTCCCGGGCGTGCCGAACGTCACGTTCGTGCTGGACGGAGGCGCCGTCTTCGGATCCGTGTCGAGGACTCCCGTGTTGAGGAAGCCGTTGCCGTGGTTGAGGCTCGTGTACGGCGGCAGCACAGGGTCGCTCGGAAGGAAGATCTGCGGATGGAACTCGAGCCGCGGCGCGGCGCCGGGCTGCGGCTGCGCCAGGATGAGCTGCTTCTCGAGGGCGTCGCGGTAGGGCGTCGGCCCGAACGTGACCGTGTGGATCTCGGACTTCGAGGAGATCGAGAACCGCACCGACTGGCCGACGCTGACGGTCTGGCTGGCCGGGAAGAACCGGAACCAGGCCACCGTGCCGCTGTCGTGCCCTGCCACGAAGCTCTTGGCGGGCGGGGTGAACCTGGCCAGCTGGCCGGCCCGCTTGACGGCCTGCGCGTACTCGGCCCGGCGGGCCGCGGCGTCCGCCCTGGCGGAGGGGACCGCACCACCCTTCGGGAGCACCTTCACGCGGCCGTCCATCCCCGGATGCACGAGGCAGAGGTAGCGGAAGGTGCCCGTCTTGGTGAAGGTGAGCCTGTACGGGCGGAAGGCCGGCGCCGAGAGACCGGAGTTCTCGTACTTCGTCCCGTCGGTCGAGCTTCCGCCCTGCGGAAGGCCGTGCTCGGGCGGGATCAGGAGGCTCGGCTGCCCGTTGAACCAGAACGGCGCGCCGGCTGCGTCGTTGAACCCCGTGTAGGGATGGGCGGGATCCGGGACCTCGAGCGGCGGCCGCTGCTGACCGGGCGGCAGGAACGTGACCGTGTGCACGACGCGGTGGCTGAAGACCCAGCGCACGGAGTCCCCGGCGTGGATGGTGATCTGCCGGCGGAAGAAGCCGTTGAGATCGAGGCCCTTGGGGAACTTCGCCGACCCGGCCAAGCTCGCCGTGGGCGGCGGGCCACCCGCGACCACGAGCTTCGTCGCCGCGCTCGCCGT
>JAOPZP010000391.1 GCA_025964055.1 Conexibacter sp. | reverse complement strand
GCCGGCCAGGCGCGCGTCGGCGTCGGTCACCGGCGGCCCGTGGCCGGGCAGCAGGACATCGAAGCCGCGGTCGCGCAGGCGCTGCAGGCCGGCGAGGTAGCCGCGCAGCGCGCCGGGGTCGGGTGCGATGAACACCGATCCCTCGCCGAGGACGGCATCACCGCTGAAGCACGCGGTCCCGAACGCGAAGCAGAGGTGGTCGGGCGCGTGCCCGGGCACGGCGATCGCCTCCAGCGGCCCGACGCGGCTGCCGTCGCCGATGACGGTGGTGCCGGCGTGGCGGGCCGCGAAGACCGGCACGCCGCCGGCGGCCTGCGCGAGCGCGTCGGCCGCGCCACTGTGATCGCCGTGGTGGTGGGTGAGCGCGATGCCGGCGATCCCGCCGCGGGCCTCGCCGGCCGCCAGGACGGCGGCGACGTGCTCGTCCAGCGGCGGTCCCGCGTCGACCACCCAGCACGGGTCGTGGCCGGCCAGCCACGTGTTCGTGCCCGTGAGCGTGAGCGGGCCGGGGTTGTCGGCCCGGACGAGCGCGACGTCGTGGGCGGCCGGCAGCTCGGACATCAGTGCTCGCCGACCGGCACCGCGCGGCGGGGCACGATCGGCCGCCGCGCCCAGATGAGCACCACGACACCCACGCCCAGCGCCGAGACGGCGTAGGCCAGCCGCGGGGAGACCGTGGCGGTCAGGACGCCGCCGATGATGTAGCCGACGCCCGGCACCGCGGCGGCCGCGGACTCCAGCAGCCCGGCCGTGCGCGCCTGGTAGCGCTCCTCCACGGCCTCCTGGAGCGCCGTCATCACGGCGACCCATTGGACGCCGTTGCCGGTGCCGCCGACGACCGAGCCCAGGCAGGCGATCAACAGCGTCGGCGCGCCGGCCATGATCGCGTAGGCCGCGCCGATCGCCGCCGTCGAGATCAGCACGAGCGTGCCGAGCGGCGCCGTGCGCATCCGCGCGAACAGCGCCGAGCCGAGCAGGATGCCGGCGCCCCACGAGGCGATGAGGATCCCGAAGCCGAGGCTCGTCGAGCTCAGCGTCTCCTTCGCGTAGACGACCTCGATCGGGATGATGAGCGTGAAGAAGAGGATCGCCACCGCCTGACCGGCGATGAGCCGCCCGGCGATCGGATGCCCGCGCACGTACGAGAGTCCGTCGCGGACGCGCGCGCGCCAGCGCTCGCGAGGGCCGGCGGCGGGCTCGGGCAGGCTGCGGGCGCTGGCCAGCAGCAGCAGCGCGACGGCCAGGAACGACCCGGCGTCCAGCCAGAGCGCGGTCGCCACGCTCCACTCGTGGACGATCAGGCCGGCGAGGACAGGACCGGCGGCGCTCATGACGGCGAAGACGACGTTGATGAGCGCGTTGCCCTCGCGCAGCGCGTCGTGCGGGGTGAGCACCGCGGCGATCGCCCCGCGCGAGAGCCCGCGCGCGGTGAGCGCCAGGAGCCCGTCGGCGAACGCGAAGGCCAGGATCGCGGGCAGCCAGAAGGCGTCGGCGATCGCCGCCAGGCCCGCGAACGCGCCCGCCTCCAGCGCGTAGAGGGCCGGCAGCACGCGGCTGACGCTGCGGTGGTCGAGCGCGGCGGTCAGCGCCGGGGCGGCGAACGCCGGCACGAACTTGCCGGCGATGAAGAGCGCCGTGACGGCCAGCGCCGAGCCCGTCCGGTCGAGGACCAGGATCGCGAGCGCGATCACGCCGAGGTTGTCGCCCAGCTCGTTGATCGCGTAGCTGGTCGCCAGCGCGGGAAACCCACGGACCCGCAGCGATCTCCTCACCGGCGACACGCGGTCAATCTAGACGCCGATCAGGTCGGCTGCGGTGCGGGTGGCGCCTAAGGAAACTCCGGACACAGCCGATAAGCAGGGCGTATGGGCCGTAGGACCCTCGTCGCCGCACAGACCTTGCTCTTCGCGACATCGCTTGCGATCGTCGCGTTGAGTTCCCGTGCCTCGGATTGGCATCCGGTCGAGATCGTGGTCCTCCTCGCGGCCCTGGCGGTGGCCTCCGACGCCACGGCGATCGTCACCGCCAGCATGCGGCTCACCGGCTCGTTCATCGCGCTCGTGCTCGCCATGGTGCTGCTGGGCCCCGCCCCGGCGGTCGCCATCGGCCTGCTGACCATCGGCGTCGACGCTGTCCGCATGCGGACACCATGGAGCTCGGTGCTCACGAACGTCGCCGCCTACGCGACCTTCCCGCTGGCCGGCGGCCTGGCCGCCCGGGCGCTGGACCTGGGCGCGGCCGACGACGTGCTCTTCGCGTTCGGCGTCGCCGGGCTGTACGCCGGCGTCAACGTCTTCAACTTCCTGCTGATCGCGGTCCCGCACATCTGGACCGACGGCGTGCCGCTGCGGCGCGCCGTGCGCACGATCCTGGTGCCGCTGGCGCCCTCGGAGGCGCTCGCCGGCGCGCTGACGGTCATCACCGCCGCGACCTACCAGACGGTCGGCCTGCCGGCCCTCGTCGCGGTCCTGGTCGCGCTCTTCCTCTTCCAGATCCTCACCCGTGAGCTGCTGATCTCCCAGGAGCGCGCCGAGCAGCTGCAGGCCCGCTCCACGCAGCTGGCCTCGTTGCAGGTGGGCGTGCTGGCCGCGCTGGTCCAGACGCTGTCGCTGCGTGACCGCATGACGGCACGCCACTCCGCGGCCGTCGCGCGCTACGCGCGCGCGATCGCCGAGGAGATCGGCTGCGACGCCGCCGAGCAGGAGCTCGTCCACACCGCCGGCCTGCTGCACGACATCGGCAAGTTCGCCTTCCCCGACCGGATCCTGCTCGCCAACCGCAAGCTCGACGAGGACGACTGGAAGATCGTGCGCACGCACCCCTACCAGGGCGCGCGGCTCGTGCGGCGCATCAACGGCTACGGCCCGGTGGCCGAGATCATCCTGGCCCACCACGAGCGCATCGACGGCCGCGGCTATCCCCGCGGCCTGACCGACGAGCAGATCCCGCTGCTGTCGAAGATGATCTCGATCGCCGACACCTACGACGTGATGACGGCCCGCGACTCCTACCGCGATCCGGTCACCCAGGCCGAGGCGATCGCCGAGCTGCGCCGCGTCTCGGGCGCACAGCTCGACGCGAAGCTCGTCGAGGCGTTCGTCCGGATCGTCGAGCGCAGCGGCCTGCAGTTCCAGCACACCACGGATGCCGACTTCGAGCGCGAGCTCGACTTCGACGCCCGCGTGCGGGGCTACGCCCTGCCGCAAGCGGCCTGAGCCACCGCGATCCCCCTGACCGGGTGGGGCGCCGAGGCGCCGATCCACCCGGACGGGTGGAGGGCTGACGGGAAAACTCCCCCGACCGGGGGACTTGCCGGTCGCGTCGATCCCCCTGAACGGGTGAGACGCCGACGTGCCCGCGGCGGGTGCACATAACCCGCAATGCCTAGGACATCCGTCCAGGGAACGGTACGATCCCCAGAACTGGGGATGGCGCGGAAGCCATCCGGCCAGTTCACTTGCATCCGTCATGACGAAACGGCGCCGCTGCTGGCAGGCGGGGCGCCGTTCGTCGGGATATCCGTCCGCTCAGTCGCTGCGGTGGTGCGCAGCGCGAACATCTTTGGGGGTGCACCGTGGGTTACAAGAGCTAAGGGACCAACACGGCGAACCTTTGAGGCGTCCAGGAATGGGCGCCTCTCGCCTTTAAACGACAGTTGCCGAACGAACTTGAGGCCAGATGGCCCACGGCTGGACGTTTGTGCGAGAAGATGCGCCGTCGTGGACCGTCCGACCGCGCTGGACCTGGCTTTCCTGGACCTCGAGACGCCGCAGGCGCCGCTGCACGTCGGCTGGATCCTGCGCTTCGGGGGGCGCGCCCCGTCGCTGGCGGCGCTGCGCCGGCATCTCGATGCGCGGCTGCACGCCGTCCCCCGCTTCCGCCGGCGCCTGGTGCGCCCGGCGCTCGGCGCGCCGCACTGGGTCGACGACGCCGGGTTCGACGTCGCCCGCCACGCCTTCGCGGTCTCCCTGGCGGCGCCCGGCGGCGAGCGGGAGCTGCGCGACGTCGCGGGCTCGCTGCTGTCGCAGCCGCTCCCCGACGGGCGGCCGCTGTGGCGCATGTACCTCGTCGACGGGCTGCAGGACGACGACGAGGCGGCGGGCGGGTTCGCGCTCGTCGGCCAGGTGCACCACGCGCTCGTCGACGGCATCGCCGCGGTCGAGGTCGGGATGCTGCTGTTCGGCGCGGCCGAGGGCGACGGGGACCGCTCCTCGGGGTGGGTCGCGCGCGCGGGGCCGGGCCAGGTCGAGACCGCGCGAGCGACGTTCGGCGCGCGGGCGCGCGCGGCGGCCGGTGCG
>JAOPZP010000386.1 GCA_025964055.1 Conexibacter sp. | reverse complement strand
GCACCTGGTAGTCCGATGACGCGGCGCACGACCGAGCCCCGACGGTCGTGCGTCAAGTGCCCGGTGCCAGCTGCCGACTACCTGGAGCGATGGCTCCCGCGCTCGCACCGGCCGCCCTGTTCGGCCTCCTCATCGGTTCGTTCTTGAACGTCGTCGCCTGGCGCCTGCCGCGCGGCGAGTCGCTCGTCAGGCCGCGGTCGAAGTGCCCGGGCTGCTCGACGCAGCTGAAGGCCTACGACAACATCCCGATCTTCTCGTGGCTGCTGCTGCGCGGGCGGTGCCGCGGCTGCGGTGAGTCGATCTCCGCGCGCTATCCGGTCGTCGAGGCCATCACCGCGGGGCTCTACGTCCTGGTCGTGGCGCTGAAGTGGGGCGACGCGCTGCAGATCGCCCTCGGGCTCGTGCTCGTCACGTTCCTCGTGCCGATCGCGGTCATCGACCTCGATCTGAAGATCATCCCCAACAAGCTGACCGCGCCGGCCGCCGTCCTGGCCGTGGCCCTCGGCGCCGTGCTCGAGCCGTCGTACCTGCCCGAGCAGCTGATCGCCGGCTTCGGCGCCCTGCTCTTCTTCTACCTGCCCGCGCTGATCCACGCCAAGGGCATGGGGATGGGCGACGTCAAGCTCGCCGCCGTGCTCGGGCTGTACCTCGGCCGCGCCGTCGCACCCGGGCTGTTCATCGCGCTGATCCTCGGCGTGGTCGCCGGTGCGGCGATCATCGGCCTGAAGGGCATCTCGGAGGGCCGGCGCACCAAGGTGCCCTTCGGGCCGTTCCTCGCGCTGGGCGGCCTCGTCGCGTTCTTCGCCGGTGACGCGATCGTCAACGGCTACCTGGACCGCTTCTAGCGGACACCGCGTCCCTCTCGGCGCTCAAGAGCACCCGCTCTTGGACGAACAACCGAGGGTGTCGGGGCGGTTGCTACAGCCGCCGCCTTTCCCCGCCGACCCAACGTCCTGAACATGGCCAAGCGCGCATCCACCATCGTCGGCCTCGAGATCGAGCCGTCCGCCATCCACGTCGCCTCGGTGACCGTCAACGGTCGCGTGTCGGTGAAGACGGCCGCAGTCGCTCCGCTCGAGACGGGCATCGTCCGAGACGGCGAGGTCAACGACGTCGAGGGCCTCTCCGAGGCCCTGCGCTCGCTCTTCCGCGAGAACAAGGGCCTCGACAAGAAGGTCCGCATCGGCATCGCGAACCAGAAGATCGTCGTCCGCGTCATCGAGCTTCCGCCGATCGACAACCCCAAGGAGCTGGAGACGGCGATCCGCTTCCAGGCTCAGGACCAGATCCCGATGCCGCTCGACAGCGCGGTGCTCGACTACCAGCCGCTCGAGATCGTCGAGACCGAGAACGGCCCGCGCCAGCGCGTCCTCATCGTCGCCGCCCGCCGCGACATGGTCGACCGCGTGATGACGGCCTGCCGGTCGGCGGGCCTCAAGCCCGAGGGGATCGACCTCTCCGCCTTCGCCATGATCCGCGCCCTGCACCGCCCGGCGCCCACCGCCGATCCGGAGCCGGTGCTCTACCTCTCGGTCGGCGGCCTCACGAACCTCGCAGTCGCCGAGGGCACCACCTGCCTCTTCACCCGCGTCGTCGGCGGCGGCCTCGAGGCCATCGCCGTCGAGCTGGCCGAGCGCAAGGCGCTCACCCTCGAGCACGCTCGCGGGTGGCTGCGCCACGTCGGCCTGGTCACCCCGCTCGCCGAGATCGAGTCCGACGACCAGGACGAGATCGCCGAAGAGGCGCGCACCGTCCTGCTGGACGGCGTCCGCCGCATCGGCGGCGAGGTGCGCAACTCGCTCGACTTCCACCACGCCCAGGAGGGCGTCGGCCTCCAGGTCCAGCGCGCCGTGCTGACCGGCGCCGCGGCCACCGTGCCCGGCTTCGACGACGCGCTGGCCGCCGAGCTCGGCCTGCCGGTCGAGTGCGGCGTGCTCGACGGCACGCCCGAGGGCCTCGACCCCCACCTGCTCACGATCGCGGCCGGCCTGGCCGTCGAGGAGGCTCCGCACGCATGAGGGCCGTCAACCTCATCCCCTCCGACCAGCAGCGCGGCGCCGGTGGCGCCGCCGGCCGCTCGGGCGGCGGGGCCTACATCCTGCTCGGGGCCCTCGCGCTCTTCGTCGTGATGGCGGCCGCCTACGTCCACACGGGCAACGCGGCCGACAGCAAGAAGGCCGAGCTGGCCCGCGTCACGCAGGAGGCGACCGCGGCCGAGGCCAAGGCCCAGTCCCTGCAGAGCTTCACCAAGTTCTCGTCGCTGCGCACCAGGCGCGTCGACACGGTCTCCCAGCTCGCCGCCTCGCGCTTCGACTGGTCCCACGCGCTGCGCGAGGTCGCCCGCGTCCTGCCGACCAACGCGTGGCTGTCGTCGCTCACCGGGACGACGTCGCCGACGGTCAGCCTCAGCGGCGCCGGTGGCGGCAGCGGGCTGCGCAGCGCCCTCGCCGTCCCGGCCATCGAGATCCAGGGCTGCACCACCAGCCAGGCCTCCGTGGCCCGCATGATGGCGCGGCTGCGGCTCATCGACGGCGTCCAGCGCGTCACCCTCGAGGACTCCACCAAGGTGGAGGCCGCCGGTGGCGCGGTCGGCGACAGCGGCGGTGGCGGAGGCGCCTCGTCGGACTGCCGCGGCGGTCACTCGCACTTCCCGCTCTTCAAGATCGTCGTCTTCTACGACCAGCAGGCCAGCGCCGTGCCGGTCGCCGGAGGCACCGCGACGACGGCGTCGGCCACGAGCACGACCGCCTCGTCGGCGACGCCCGCCGGAACGCCGTCCTCGACCACCCCGTCCACCACCTCCTCGGCCCCCTCGGGAGGCGTCACCCCGTGACCACTCGTGATCGCACCGTCCTGATCGTCGTCGGCTTCGTCGCCATCGTCGGCGCCTTCTGGTTCCTGGCCCTGACGCCGAAGCGCAAGGTGAACGCCGACACGTCCTCCGCGCTGCTGGTCGCCCAGCAGCGGCTGAGCACGGCGCAGTCCAGCGTGTCCGGCGCCGAGGCGGCCCGGCAGGCCTACAACGACGACTACGCCACGGTCGCCCGCCTGGGCAAGGCCGTGCCGGTCGACGACGACGTCCCGTCGCTCGTCTACCAGCTCGAGCGCAGCGCGCACGCCAACAAGATCGACTTCCGCTCGATCTCCATGCTGGGCAACCCGTCGTCCGCTGCGGCGGCGGGGCCGCCCACGGCCGCTGCCGCGGTCGCCTCGGCCAACGGCAGCACGCCGTCGTCCACGACGCCCGCCGTCACCACCGCGCTGCCCCCCGGCGCGACGGTTGGCGCCGCCGGCTTCCCGACGATGCCGTTCTCGTTCGACTTCGACGGCAAGTTCTTCCCCTTGCAGCGCTTCCTGCGCTCGCTCGACGACCTCACCACCGTCAACGGCAAGAGCATCAGCGTCAAGGGGCGCCTGCTCACGGTCGACGGCGTCGCGCTGAAGGCCGGACCCAAGGGCTTCCCCGACGTGTCGGCCACCGTGGCGGTCACCGCCTACCTCCTGCCCGCCGACGAGGGCCTGACCGCCGGCGCCACCGCCACCACGACGCCGGCGGCGACCACGTCGACCGGCGCAGCGCCCACCGCCAGCCTGATCGGGAGTGACCGATGAGCTTCCTCAAGAACGTCCTGCACGACCTCGTCGAGAAGCGCCTGTGGCCCGTGGCCGTCGCGCTCGTGGTCGCGCTCATCGCCGTGCCGATCGTGCTCGGCGGAAGCTCGAACGCCGGGTCCACCGGCGCCGACGTCGCCGCGCTGCCCACGACCAACGGCCTCGCCAACCACCGCGACGTGGCCCGCGCCGACGTGGTGAGCCTCGAGGAGCAGGCCGCCGGCAGCGTCCAGCGCGGCGGCACCGTCCGCAACCCCTTCGTCCAGCACCACCAGCCCAAGGTCGTCGACCAGACCGTCACCAACGCGGTCAACACCGCGAAGGGCATCGCCGACGCGCTCGGCGCAGCCACGTCCGGGGGCTCCGGCTCGGGCTCGGGCTCCGGGACCGCCACCACGCCGGCGTCCACGCCGCCCGCGACCAAGCCGGCACCGTCCGACACGCCGACCAGCCCGACCAAGACGAACAGCTCGGCCGCCGACACGTACCGCGTCAAGCTGAAGTTCGGTGAGTCGGGCGCGGAGAAGACCTACGACAACGTCGCCCGGCTCACGCCGCTGCCGTCGTCCGACAACCCCTTCTTCGTTTACCTCGGCCTCAAGGACGACCAGAAGACCGCGATCTTCCTCGTCGACGCCGGCGCGGTCCCGTCCGGGGACGGCAGCTGCCAGCCCTCGCGCGACAACTGCGAGCAGATCGAGCTCAAGGCCGGCGACACCGAGTTCTTCGACCTGCAGAGCGGCACGGCGGGCCTGGTCCAGTACCAGCTCGACATGGTCAGCATCCAGAAGGTCAAGGCCTCGACCACGGCCAAGGCCGCGCAGGCCCGCGCCCGCGAGTCGCGGGCCGGCCGCGAGTACCTGCGCCAGGTCGTCGCCGACGACCCGACCGCGCTGGCCGCGTGGAACTACTCGTCCAAGCTCGGGCTGCTCGTCGAGCAGGACCAGACGGTCGTGCCGGACGTCGCCAACGTGCCGGCCGGCGTGGCCGCCGCGGCCGACGGCCAGGCCGTCGGGCAGACCTCGACGGTCCTGACGGTCCCGGCTCCATAGACTTCGGCGCCGCATGGCGCTGAACCTCATCACCGCAGGGGAGTCCCACGGGCCCGGCCTGACGTGCATCGTCGAAGGCCTGCCCGCGGGCCTCGAGCTCGACCAGGAGTCCATCGATCGCGACATGGCCCGGCGGCAGCTGGGCCATGGCCGTGGCGGGCGGATGAAGATCGAGAAGGACCACGCCAACGTCACCGCGGGCGTGCGCCACGGCCGGACGCTCGGCGGGCCGATCGCGCTCGAGGTCCCCAATCGCGACTACGCGAACTGGGAAGAGCGGATGAACCCGTGGCCCGTCGAGGCCGACATCCCCGAGGTGCACCTGCCGCGCCCGGGGCACGCCGACCTCGTCGGCGTGCAGAAGTACCGCTTCACCGACGTCCGCAACGTGCTCGAGCGCGCCAGCGCCCGCGAGACCGCGGCACGCGTCGCCGGCGGCGCGCTGTGCAAGGCCTTCCTGTCGGCGGTCGGCGTCGAGATCCGCAGCCACGTCGTCCAGATCGGCGACGTGTACGCCGCGCCGCGCGCGACGCCCGTGACAGTCGGGGACTTCGAGGGCGTCGACGAGGACAAGGTCCGCTGCCTGGACCCCGAGGCGAGCCGCGCGATGGTCAACCACATCAACGTGCAGCGCAAAGCCAACGAGTCGATCGGCGGCGTCTTCGAGGTCGTGGCCTTCGGGCTCGTCCCGGGGTTGGGCTCGCACGTGTCGTGGGAGGAGCGCCTCGACGGCCGCATCGGCGGCGCGCTGTGCTCGATCCAGGCGGCCAAGGGCGTCGCGTTCGGCGACGGCTTCGCGCTGCCGGGCGCGCCCGGCTCGCAGTCGCACGACGAGATCTTCTGGTCCGAGGAGCGCGGCTACTTCCGCGAGACCAACCACGCGGGCGGCCTCGAGGGCGGCATGACGACCGGCCTGCCGCTCGTGGCGCGCGTCGCCATGAAGCCGATCCCGACGCTGACCAAGCCGCTGCGGTCGGTCGACATCGAGTCGCACGAGCCGGCGCAGGCGCTGCGCGAGCGCACCGACTCCTGCGTCGTGCCCGCGGCCGGCGTGGTGGGGGAGGCCATGCTCGCCTACGTCATGGCCGACGCCTACCGCCGCAAGTTCGGCGGCGACCACATCGAGGACGTCCAGGAGGCCGTGCAGCGGTACCGCGAGCGGATCGCGTGGGTGGGCTGACCGTCGTCATCGGGTTCATGGGCGCGGGGAAGACCACCCTGGCCCGCGAGCTCGCCGCGGCGCGCGGGGTCGACCACGTCGACACCGATGCGCTGCTGGTCCAGCGCTTCGGGCGCTCGATCGAGGAGGTCTTCGACGCCGAGGGCGAGCCCGCGTTCCGCGCCGCCGAGGAGGAGGTCGTCCTCGCGCTGCTCGACTCCCGGCCGCCCGGCCGCGACCCGGTCGTCTCGCTCGGCGGGGGCTCGGTCCTGTCGGAGCGCGTGCGCCGCGCCTTGGGCGACCACACCACCGTGCTGCTCGACGTGCCGCTGGACCTGGCCTGGGAGCGCGCCGCCGGGCGCAACCGGCCGCTGGCCCGCGACCGCGACGCCTTCGCGGCGCTGCACGCCGAGCGCCACGCGCTGTACGAGGCGCTCGCGGACGCGCACCTGCCGCAGGCCGACCCCGGCCTGGTCGTCCGCGCCGACGCCGCGCTGCGCGCGCTGGCCGATGCCCCGCCCGGCACGCGGATGGCCTGGGCCCACGCGGCCTCGGGCGAATACCCGGTCTTCGTCGGGCGCGGCGTGCTGGGCATGGCGGTCCCGGGCCTCCCGGGCCGCGCCTTCGCCGTGACCGACAGCGCGGTCGGCGAGCTGCACCTCGCGAGCCTGCGCGACCTGGCCGGCGTCATCGAGATCCCGCCCGGTGAGCAGCACAAGACGCTGCAGACCGCTGAGCGGGTCTGGCACGCGATGGTCGAGCAGGGCATCACGCGCGCCGACCACGTGGTCGCGCTGGGCGGCGGCGTCGTCGGCGACCTCGCCGGCTTCTGCGCCTCGGCCTACCAGCGGGGGCTGCCGGTCGTGCAGGCGCCGACGACCGTCGTCTCGCAGGTCGACTCCGCGTACGGCGGCAAGACGGGCGTCGACCTGCCCGAGGCCAAGAACTACGTCGGCGCCTACCACCAGCCGGCCGCGGTCCTCGTCGACACCCAGACGCTGGCCACGCTCCCGCCCGAGGAGCACGCCGCCGGCTACGCCGAGGTGCTCAAGACCGCGCTCATCGCCGGCGGGCCGCTGTGGGACCACATCGCCGCCGGCGGCGCGGTCGACGACGACACCATCTTCGCCTGCGCGCGCACCAAGCTGGCGGTCGTCGCCGCCGACGAGCGCGACGGCGGCCGGCGCCAGGTGCTCAACCTGGGCCACACGATCGGCCACGCGCTGGAGGTCACGCTCGGCTACGGGACGCTGCGCCACGGCGAGGCCGTCGGCCTCGGGCTGCTGGCCGCGCTGCGCCTCAGCGGCCGGACCGACCTCCGCGCCCTGGTCGCCGAGCTGCTGGACGCCCACGGGCTGCCGACCACGCTGCCCACCGCGGCGGTCGACCCGGAGGCGATCGTCGCCGCCACGCGTCTGGACAAGAAGCGCACGTCGCAGGCCCGGACGCCGTTCGTGCTCGTCCGCGCGCCGGGCGACGTCGTGCACGGCCAGGACGTCGCCGACGACGACGTGGCGCTCGCCGTGCGAGAGTTGGCCGCATGATCCGCCAAGCCTGGCCCCTCGGCGGCGCTGCCCTAGGGTCATGCCCATGACGCCTGTGCGCCGACGCGTCGCCGTGCTCCACGGCGTCAACCTCGATCAGCTCGGCCGGCGGCCCAAGGCGGTCTACGGCGACCTCAACTTCGACGCGCTGGAGCGGCAGATCGGCGCGTTCGCCACCGAGCTGGACCTCGACCCGCGGTTCTTCCAGACCAACGACGAGGGCGAGTTCGTCGGTCATCTGCACCGGCTCGACGGCATGGTCGACGCCATCATCATCAACCCGGGCGCGTGGACGCACTACGCGTGGGCGATCCACGACGCGCTGGAGATCGCCGCGCTGCCGTCCGTCGAGGTGCACCTCTCCGACGTCATGGCGCGCGAGGAGTGGCGCCGCGTCTCGGTCGTGCGCGACCTCTGCGTGGCGACCATCAGCGGCCGGGGCGTCGACGGCTACCGTGACGCCCTGATCCGGATCAAGCAGGAGCTGACGTAGAACATGTCGATGGACCGTCCCGACCGCCTCGCCGCGGCGCTGACCGAGCGCGGGCTCGACGCGCTGCTGGTCACCGACCTCGTCAACGTGCGGTGGCTGACGGGCTTCAGCGGCAGCAACGGCCTCGCGGTCGTCGGCCCCGGCGAGCAGCGGCTCTTCCTCACCGACTTCCGCTATCTGACGCAGTCGGCCGAGCAGCTCGACGCGGGCTGGGAGCGGACGATCGCGCCCGAGATCCTGCAGGCGGCCGCCGTCGCGGTCGGCGTGCCGGCGCCCGGCACCGACGGCTCGGTGCGGGTCGGCTTCGACGACGCGGACCTGTCGGTCAAGGACCACGGCACGCTGGCCTCGCACGTCGCCGACGGGGTGGAGCTCGTGCCGGCGGGCGGCATGATCGAGCGGCTGCGGTCGGTCAAGGACGCCGGCGAGCTCGACAAGATCCGCGCGGCCACGCGACTGGCCGACGCCGCCCTGACCGAGGTGCTGACGCGCGGCCTGGCCGGCCGTACGGAGCGCGAGGTGGCGCTCGACCTCGAGTTCACGATGCGCCGCGCCGGCGCCGAGGAGGCCTCGTTCCCCTCGATCATCGCCTCCGGCACGCACAGCGCGCTGCCGCACGCCTCGCCGCGCGACGTCGAGATCCCCGTCGGCACGCTGGTGACCATCGACTGGGGCGCGCGCCTGGACGGCTACGCCTCGGACTGCACCCGCACCTACGCCACCGGCGAGCTGGACCCGCGCGACCGCGAGATCTACGACCTCGTCCTGGAGGCGCAGGAGACGTCGCTGGCCGCGGTCAGGGCGGGCGCCGGCGGGCGCGAGGTCGACGCCGTGGCGCGCAGCATCATCACCGCCGCCGGGCACGGCGAGCACTTCGGCCACGGCCTGGGCCACGGCGTCGGCGCCGAGGTCCACGAGGGGCCGCGGCTGTCGCAGCGCAGCGACGCGGTGCTCGAGGTCGGGCAGGTCGTGACCGTCGAGCCGGGCGTCTACGTCCCGGGCGCCGTCGGCGTGCGGATCGAGGATCTCGCGGTCGTCACCGAGGACGGCGCAGAGGTGCTCACGAGCCTGCCGAAGGACCTGCAGGTCATCCAGTAGGACCTGCGGCCTCAACCTCTCCGGGGGCGGGTCGATCACGAGGGTGTGGGACCACGCGGCCCTTCCGGCTACCGACGCTGGGCGCTGGCAGCGCTCGGACTCTGGCTCGCGGTGTTCGAGGCCAACGAGCTGCTGCACGGCTTCGCGCTGTCCGGGATCCTGCTCGGCCGCTCCAGCCACCTGGTCGTCGACTTCGGTGCCGGCGTGCTGTGCGCCGTGGCGGCGCTGCGCCATCACGGCGCCGATCGCACCGGCTGGCTGCTGGTCGCCGCCGGCATCCTCGCCTGGGCCGCCGGCGACGTGTACTGGACCACCGTGCTGCTCGACCAGGCCAGCATCCCGGTCCCGTCGCCGGCCGACGTCGGCTACCTGCTCTTCCCGCTGCTGGCGTTCGCCGGCCTGGCCCTCGTCCTGGGGTCGCGCGTGCGCGGAGCGCCCCGCCGCCTCTGGGTCGACGCCGTCACCGCCTCGCTGGCCACGGCGGCCGTCGCCGCGGCGGTCGTCGTGCCGAGCATCGTCGAGCTCATCGGCGGCGACTGGCGCTCGGTGGCGACCAACGCCGCCTACCCGCTGAGCGACCTCATCCTGCTGGGCCTCGTCGTCGGGGCCGTCGCGGTGCGCGGATGGCGCCTGGACGCGACCTGGGCGCTGGCCGGCGCCGGCCTCGTCTCGTTCTGGGCGGCCGACTCGCACTACCTGGTCGCCGTGGCCGGCGGCGGAGGCGGCTTCCCCGACCCGTGGAACGCCGGCTGGGACCTCGCGTTCCTCAGCCTGGCCGCCGCGGCCACCGTGCCGGCGCGGGCGGCCGTCGCCGTGGAGAGCCGCGGGCGCCGCGTCGTGATCCTGCCCCTGGCCTTCGGCGCGACCGCCCTGGGCGTGCTCGTCTACTCCGGCCTCGCGAGCACGACGCCCGTCGCCGTCGCCCTCGCGGCGCTGGCGCTCGGCGGCGTCGGCGTGCGGCTGTGGATCGCGTTCCACGACAACGGCGCGATGCTCGACGCCACGCGCGTCGAGGCGCTGACGGACGCGCTCACCGGGCTGGGGAACCGCCGCGCCCTCGCGGTCGACCTGTCGCGGGCGATGGTCGAAGCCGGTGGGGATCGCGCGCTCGTGCTCGTGCTCTTCGACCTCGACGGCTTCAAGCACTACAACGACTGCTACGGGCACCCGGCGGGCGACGACCTGCTCGTGCGCCTCGGCTCCGGCCTGCAGGCGCGCGTCGCCGGGCACGGGCGCGCCTACCGCATGGGCGGTGACGAGTTCTGCGCGGTGCTGCATCCCGGGCTGGCGCGCCCGGCGCTCGTGGCCGCCGACGCGGCCGCGGCGCTGCACGCGCGCGGCGAGGGCTTCGACATCGGCGCGTCGCACGGCTTCGTCGTCCTGCCGCACGAGACGAGCGAACCGGCCGAGGCGCTCCGGCTCGCCGACCAGCGGATGTACGCCCAGAAGCACGGCGGGCGGGCGTCGGCCGGCAGCCAGTCGCGCGACGTGCTGCTGCGGGCGCTGGCCGAGCGCAACCCCGAGCTGGGCGAGCACCTGTCGACGGTCGCCGAGCTGGCCGTCGCCGTCGCGCGGCGGCTGGGCCTGGACGAGGCCGCCGTGGAGGAGGTCCGCCACGCCGCCGACCTCCACGACGTCGGCAAGGTCGCGATCCCCGACGCGATCCTCGACAAGCCCGGCCCGCTGGACGACGACGAGTGGGTCTTCATGCACCGCCACACGCTGATCGGCGAGCGGATCGTCGCCGCTGCCCCGGCGCTGAAGTCCGTCGCCGTGCTGGTCCGCGCCAGCCACGAGCGCCACGACGGCCGCGGGTACCCCGACGGCCTCGCCGGCGAGGACATCCCGCTCGGCGCGCGCATCGTCTCGGTCTGCGACTCCTTCGACGCCATGGTCGCCGACCGCCCGTACCGAGCGGCGGTGCCGGTCGCCGTCGCGCTCGGCGAGCTGGAGCGCTGCGCGGGCACGCAGTTCGACCCCGCCGTCGTGGCCGCGTTCTGCGAGGCCGTCGCGGAGCTGGCGGCGCGCGACGCGCTGCCGCGCGCGGCGTAGGGAGCGGCGGCGGCGCCGGCCTGCGGCGTCGGACCCGGCGCCTGGTGTGGGTGGGGTCTGACGTGGTTGGCGCTCAGCGCGGCCCGTCGGGGTGCCGCCGTCGGCGACTGCGGCGATGACGACGGAGCGATGCGGCGTTGCCGCCGTGACCGCGCTGCCGCCGCCGCCGGGGATCGGGAGGTTCCCGTTGCGGGCCGCGGTGGGCCTGTTGGGCGCGGTGCGGTCGCGGTCAACGGGCCCACCGCTGGAGGCGCTCGTGGGCTCGGCCCCCGCCCGG
>JAOPZP010000384.1 GCA_025964055.1 Conexibacter sp. | reverse complement strand
CGCCGTCAGCACCACGAGGATGATCAGCAGCAGCGTGGAGGCCAGCCGGAACGCCTCGCGCTTCTTGCCCTCCTCCTGCAGCTCGGTGAAGATCGGGACGAACGCGGCGCTGAGGGCGGAGTCGGCGAACAGCGAGCGGACGACGTTCGGGATGGCGAACGCGAAGGTGAACGCGCTGAAGGCGGGCGTGAGGCCGAAGAAGGCGGAGGCGAGCACCTCGCGCATGAGCCCCGCGATGCGCGAGAGCCCTGTGAGGATCGAGAAGATCGCGGTGTTGCGCGCGAACGAGCGCCGCGGCGGCGACGGAGGGCTGCTTCCACCGCCGCCGGGCCGGCGGGTGCCCATGTCGGCCGGGTCCCCGGTCGGTGGTGCCTCGCTCGTCACGCCGGGCGGATGGTAGGGCGCGGGCCGGAGCGGACGCCCGCACCGCATCGCCGTCCCGAGGTCGCTAGAATCGTCCGTCGCTCATGGCGAACATTCACTCGCAGAAGAAGCGCATCCTCCGGGCCGAGCGTGAGCGCCTGGAGAATCGTCGCTACACGTCGACCATCAAGACCTACTTCCGTCGCCTCGAGGCCACGGTTGCGGAGGGCAGCGACGGCGAGAAGGCTGACGCCGAGCACCGCGAGCTCGTGCAGACGATCGACAAGGCCGTCAAGCGCGGTGCCCTGCACCGCAACACGGGCGATCGCAAGAAGAGCCGTGCCGCCCGCGTGCGCGCCGGCCAGCCCGCCGCCTAGCTTTCCCGCTCGCGGCTCACGCCGCGTCCGCAGTGCCAACGGCTCCCGCTTCGGGGGCCGTTTTCGCGTGGAGCTGCACCGGGATCACCCAGGCGCCGGCGGCTCCTCGCCGGCCGTGGCCGGCGGCTCCTCGACGTCCATGCGCGCCACGAGCCCGTCGCGCAGGACGTACACGTGCACCACGCGTCCGTCGGCGAGCACCGTGCCGTCGAGGTCGCGGGCGGTCTGGTGTACGTCGACCGCCACCCGGCCGTCCGCGCGCTCGGTGATGCCGACGGGCTCGACGGTCGGCTGGATCACCGCCCACTGACGGGTCCAGTAGTCGCGGACCTCCGCATGGCCCCGGACGCGTCCACCCTCCCAGGCGTTGGGCCAGTCGACGTCGGCCGTCATGGCGCTCAACACGACGTCGATGTCGCGCGCGTTGAAGGCGGCGTACATGGCCATGAGCATCTCGTCGTGCGCCATGGCCCGCCCCTACGCCGCGGCCATGCGCCCGAGAGCTCGGACGGCCGCGGTGTCCTCGGACATGTCGCCCATGCCGCGGGTCTGCAGCTCGAGGTCGGCCAGCGTCTCGAGGGCCTTGCGCAGCGCCTCGGGGTCGGTTCCGCGCGCTTCCTTGATGCGGCGGTCCAGCGCCCAGGGGCTGCCCTTGATCGACGCCTTGACCTGCGCCGGGGACTCCCCCGCCTCCAGGCGGTCGGCGATCGCCAGCACCTCGCGGATGCGGCGCGCCATCAGCGGGACCAGCCGCGGCAGCGACTCGCCCTGCTCGCGCAGCTCCAGGAACGTCAGGAACAGCGACCGCCGGTCGCGCGCGACGAGCGCGTCGACCAGGCCCCACACCTGGATCTCGGCCGAGTCCGCGGTGGCGTCCTGCACCTCCTCGACGTCGAGCATCGCGCCGGGCCCGTGCTCCAGCGCCAGCTTCTCCAGCTCGCGCAGCAGCCGCTGCTGGCGCTCGCCGACCTGCGCGACCAGCGCCTGCGCCGCCGCCGGCGCGAGCTCGATGCCCAGCCGCTTGGCCTCGGCCATCGCCCACTTCGGCAGCTCGCGGCCCTTGAACGTCGCCTGCTCGACGACGTCGCCGCCGGCCTTGACGACAGCCTTGCCCAGCGCCGGCGGGGCCTTGGCACGACCGTCCTCGCGTGCGAAGAAGGCGACCGTCGTATCGGGTGCCAGGCTCTTGAGCGCGGGCAGGACATGTGCCTCGACGTCAGCGGGCTTCCACCGCTCCACGGCATCGACGACGACGAAGCGGCGCCCCATCGCGAAGGTCATGGCGTTGAGCGCGCGGCCGACCGCCTCGGGCGTCGACCCGTCGCCCTCGATGACCTCGAGCCCGTTGGCGCCGCTCTCGGCCTCGGCGCGGGCGCGGAGGCTCGCCCGCCGCTCGGCGATGCGCCCGTGGTCGTCGCCATGGATCAGGTACGCGGGCTTCCACTGGGCCATCGAGCGGAGTTTAGGCGCGCGCTCAGACACCGGACGACCGGCCTCCACCGGCGACGTTGCGGCCGGCGCCGGCGGCCGTCACCGTCGTGCGCCCACCTTGCAGGTCGACCCGCACCGCCCCGTCGCGGTCGGTCCGCCGCACGACCGGCACGGTGGCCGCCAGCGTCGCCATCGTCGCCGGCGCAGGATGCCCGTAGGTGTTGTGACGGCCGACCTCGACCAGCGCGACCCGTGGCCGCAACCGCTCCAGGAGCCCCGGCAGGCCGGGATCGGCGCTCCCGTGATGGCTGACCTTGAGGACGTCGATCGGCCCGAGGTCCAGCGGGGCGATCTGGGGTGACTCGGCGTCGGCGGTCAGCAGCGCCCGCCGGCCGTACGCGGTGGCCACGGCGATGATCGCTCGCTCGTTGGGATCGGCGCCGGGCACCGCCGGGCCGGCGGGCGGCCAGAGGACGCGCAGGCTGAGCGGGCCGACGCGCAGCTCCTGCCCCGCCGCGGCGCGGACCACGCGCGCGGCCCGATGCCGCAGCGGCGCATCGACGGCCACCGAGGCGGGCGACCGGTCCTCCCCGCGCCCGTCGAGCAGCACGGCGACCGGAAGCGCCGCCAGCACGGCTGGCGCTCCGCCCTCGTGATCGGCCTGCGGGTGCGTCACGACCAGCGCGTCGAGCCGCTGGACGCCCGCGGTCCGCAACTCGGCCACCACGCCCGCACCGGGCGGCCCGGCGTCCACGAGGATCGCGTGGCCGCCCGCCTGCAGCAGCGTCGCGTCGCCCTGTCCGATGTTCAGCGCGGTGACCCGCAGGTCGCCGAGCGG
>JAOPZP010000084.1 GCA_025964055.1 Conexibacter sp. | reverse complement strand
CAGGCTTCGACGTGTTCGCCGCCGCGCTGGCGCTCCACACCGAGATCGAGGTGGTGGAGACCGGCCGCTTCGCCGTCGTGACCGATCTCCCGATCGCCAAGGACCGCCGCAACCTCGCGGTGCGCGGCTTCGAGCGGCTGCATCCGCCCGACGACTTCGAGTTCCGGATCCGCTCCGACATCCCGCTGGCGGGCGGCCTGGGCACGAGCGCCGCCGCGTACGTGGGCGGCCTGATGGCGGCCGACCACCTCTTCGAGCTGGACGCCGACCTCCTCGCGCTGGGGACGGAGCTCGAAGGGCATCCGGACAACCTCGCCGCCTCGTTGCACGGCGGCTTCGTCATCTGCGCGGACGGCACGGCGACGCGCGTCGACATGCCGACCGGGCTGGAGGCGGTGCTCGTGGTGCCGCGCACGCCGGTGCGCACCGCGCAGGCCCGCGCGGCCCTGCCGTCCGAGGTCCCGATGGCCGACGCCGTCTTCAACACCGCGCACGCCGCGCTGCTCGCGCTCGGGCTGGCGCGCGGCAACTGGGAGCTCGTCGGGCGCGGCCTCGCCGACCGGCTGCACCAGGACCGCCGCGCCCACCTGTACCCACGCTCGATGGAGGTCGTGCGCCTTGCGCCGGGCCTCGGCGCGCTCGGAGCGACGATCTCCGGAGCCGGCCCGACCGTGCTGGTCTGGTGCCACTACGAGCAGACGGGCGGCGTGCTGGAGGCGCTGCGGCGCGAGGCGGGGGAGTGGGCGCGCGTGCTGCGGGCGCCCTTCGAGCCGCACGGGGCGGATGTCAGGGAGCTGTAGGGGGCGGTGGCCGGCTGGCGTTCGGTGCGGGCGTTGGTCGTGCTGCGCGTGGTTCGGGGCAGTGACGAGCGCGTCTGTTGCGGGGGCCGGCGCTGTCGGTCCTCCGCGAGCGCCGAGGGCCGCGGGGCGTCGAGGGACGACTGAATCTCGTACAGCGAGATTCATTCGTCCCTCGACGGCTGAGGCGTCGAAACGGCTCGCGGAGGACAGGCCCGGGGCGGTGCCGGGAGCAGTCGCGGACGCCAGCGCGGGCACCATCAACGGCCGGCGGAGGACAGACCAGCGTCAACGCACCCCAAGCGCCCTCGTCGTTGCCGACAGACCACGCCCCGCAGCACAACCAAACGCCCGATCGGCGCGCCAAGAACGCAGGCACGGCCCACCATCGACCCTCAAGCGTGGATCGTCACCGGCGCGCCCAGCCGCATCTGGCGCATCAGCCGGTGCAGCGCCGCGTTGGTCGCCCGGATGCAGCCGTGCGACACCTTCTCGCCGATCGCCGACACGTGCGGCGTGGCGTGGATCGCCACGCGGTCGCCGCCGCCCCAGCCCTGGGCGATCTTCGGCTGGTGGGCGGTCAGCGCCAGGATGCAGCAGCCGTAGTCGGTCCCCGGCCGCACCCGGAGCCGGTCGGTGATCGCGAACTTGCCGCGCGGCGTCGGCGTCGCGTCGGTCCCGATCGCCACCCGGTAGCGGCCGGCGGGCCGGCCGCGATGGAAGACCGTGAGCGTCCGCGCCGACAGGTCGATCACGAGGCTCCGCGGCTCGCTGAACAGGTGGCCGGACTTCAGCGGCAGCCAGCCGACGTGGTGCTTGCGCACCGACGTCCGCACGAGCACCCAGCCCGGCCGGCGGCCCGCCACCGCGAGGATCCGCGGGGACTTGAACTCGGTCTTGGTCGTGATCGTCGCGACCACCCGCCCGCCGGGCGAGCTCCGCAGTTGGGTGCGGTGGCGGACGTTGAAGGCCAGCGGCCCGCGGAAGCGCGGGGGCGCGGCGGCCTGCGGCGCCGGGGCGACCGTCGAGGTGGCCGGGGCCGGTGCCGGCTGTCCGGCGGTCGGGGTCGTGTGCCGCTCGGTGTCGGCGCCGCACCCCGCGACGCCGAGGGCGCCTGCCGCGAGGCAGGCGATCGCCACGGTCCGGCGACGGCTCATCGAGCGGGCGAGGAGGCGGGCTGGGCCGCGTCCAGCAGCGGCTTGAGCTGCCGGCGTGCGGCGGTCAGCCCGAGGCGCCGCAGCAGCTCGTCGGCCAGCCGGAGGTAGTCGCCGCCCAGGTCCGGGCGGTGGTCGATGATCGACACCGCCCGCTCCGCCGACTCCGCGTAGGCGATCGACTGGCGGATGACCGTGTCGAGCAGCTTGTCGCCGACGTGCTCCTTCAGCGACGCCTGCGCCTCACGCGAGTGCACCGTGCGCATGTCGGCGATCGTGAACGCGACCCCGAGCCACTCGAGGTCGGGGTTCAGGCCGTCGCGCGCCAGCTCGATGACCTCGAGCGCCTGCTCGACGCCCTGCAGCGCGAAGTACTGCGCCTCGGCGCTGAGCAGCGCCTGGTCCGCGGCGACGAGCGCGTTGATCGTCAGCAGCCCCAGGTTCGGCGGGCAGTCCAGGAAGATGACGTCGTAGCTGTCAGCGACCGGCTTGAGCGCGCGGCGCAGCGTCAGCTCGCGGCCCATCTTGCCGGCCAGGGCGACCTCGGCCTCGGCGAGCAGGAGGTTGGACGGGATGACGTCGATGCCGCCGGGCGAGGCGTGCACCGCCGCCTGCGCCTTGGCCGCACCGACCAGCACGTCGCGGATCGTCGGCTCGGCCTCGGGATCGACGTCGAGGTAGTCCGACAGGTTGCCCTGGGGATCGAGGTCGACCGCGAGGACCTTCAACCCGGCACGGTGGAACGTGTCGGCCAGGTGCCGGACGGCGGTCGTCTTGCCGGTGCCGCCCTTCTGTGACAGCACGGCGATCCGCTCAGCCAACCGTCATCGCCCCTTCGCAGGCAGGATGCTTCGCTGCTTGCGCGATCTTCTGCGCCATTGCGCGGGGATTCTAGGCGAACGATCCCGCAGAACCGCCCGCCTCCCCGAAAGGCCTGCTCACCCGGCGGCCGGCAGGCCCGAGGCCTGCGCGGGCTCACGTGCGGCCAGCTCCTCGGCGGTGAGCACGAGGAACTGCAGGCGGTAGCGCCCGACCACGATCTCGTCGCCGTCGCCCAGCGTTCGCCACTCCACCCGCTCGTCGTTGACGAACACGCCGTTCAGCGAGCGATCGTCGAGGACGCGCACGCCGTCGGGCTGGCGCACGATGAGCGCGTGCCGGCGCGACACGGTGGGATCGTCGAATCGCACGTCGGCCGCGAGGCTGCGCCCGATCCGCGTCCACTCCTTCTCGAGCTGGACGGTGCGCAGGCGCCCCGCGTCGTCGTAGGCCAGGTACTGGCCCGGCTCGGTCACGGCGGCGCGGGCGGAGGCGATCAGCTCGTCGCGCTCACCGGCGCTCGGCGCCTCACCGATCCGTCGCTGGAACCGCCCGGCGCTGAACAGCGACGCGCGGACGAAGCTCGCACCGGTGCAGCCCGGGCACGCCGGGAGCTCGTCTGCGGCGGCAAGCGTCACCACGTAGCCGCACTTCTCACACCGGAAGGACCCTGTTCCCGCCAGGGTGCCCGTCGTCAAGGACTCCATATCGACCACTCCATCTCTGCCGGCTGGCGACCCGCTCGAACCCCGACTGTACTGCCAGATCGGCAAGCGAAAAACCCCGATCGCAGTCCTTTCACAGGTCGGCCACATGTCAGAAGCTGCGTACGCGAAAACTCCCCGCAGGGCCTTCGCGACAAACTGTCTATGGACGGACCACCGAGTGCCTGTCGCTCTGCTGCAGGGTGCGATGCCGGGGCAGGAACGCCCATGCGGGTGAAGAACCCCAGGCCATGGCCCGCACCCCCAGGACCCTGTCGGAGCCCGATCTGGAGCTGGCGCTGCTGCGCAAGTCGGTCGGCGTCCTCGCGGCCGGGCGCCACGCCTGCGCCGACTGCGGCCGCACGCCGCTGGTCGGCGAGCGCATGTACCGGTTCGGACGTGGATCGGCCGTCTGCGCGCTGTGCACGCCGCTGCGCCGGACCGAGCCCGACGCCGTCGAGCTCGTCCGCCACTTCGAGCGCGGGCACACCGTCAGGCGCGTCACGCCGCACGCTGCCTGAGCGGACCCCGCGGGTAGACTGCCCGCCCGTGGATCCCGTCGCCGCCGAAGTCACCATCGCGCGTCCCCGCCAGGAGGTCTTCGAGTACCTCCAGGACGTCGCCAACCACGCCGAGTTCACCGATCACTACCTGGTCCGGTGGCATCTGCTGCGCGAGGACACGCTCGGGCAGGGCGCGGGCGCCCGGTTCAAGCTCGACCGGCGCTTCACGCGCTACGCCTGGGCGGACTTCACGTTCACCGAGGTCGACGCGCCGCGGCTCATCGTCGAGCGCGGCCGCGGCGGCAAGTACAACCGCATCCTCACGCGCGGCGTCTACGAGCTCGACGAGCTCCACAACGGCGCCTCGACGCGCGTGACGTTCACGTTCGAGACCAAGCCCAAGCTGCTCTCGGATCGCCTCCAGGAGGCCATGGGCGGCCGCAGCTGGATGAAGCGCAAGAACAAGAAGTCGCTGAACCGGCTGCGCGCGATCCTCGAGGAGGGTCGCGACCGCGGTAGCCGCATCACGCTTGCTGACGGTCCGCGCAAGCCGTTCTCCAACTTCCGCTTCCGTCCCGAGGCGTTCCGCCCGGGCGCCAATCGCTAGAGTCCGCCGCCGCCATGCCGCTTCGTCGCCTTGCCATCACCACCGCGGTCGTGCTGACCGCCGCCCTGCCCGTCGCCGCATGCGGCGGAGGCGCCGCGGAGCCGACCCACGGCGCGACCGAGGGCGTCTACGTCAACACCGGCGAGCTGAAGTACCAGGTGCAGGTCTCTCGCCAGCTGACGCCGCTCGACCCCGAGGACCGCGACTACCTGACCGGGCTGCCCGCCGGCCAGCAGACGCTCGGCAAGGGCGAGGAGTGGTTCGCGGTGTTCATCCGGGTCTTCAACATGACCAAGAGCCCGCACCCGTCGGCGCAGCAGTTCTCGATCCGCGACACCACCGGCAAGGTGTTCACGCCGGTCGCCGTCGACACGAACGTCAACCGCACGGCCTACCGGCCGCTCGAGGTCGGCTCCGGCGACCAGATCCCCGTGCCGGGCTCGCTGGCCCGCGAGAACCTGACCCAGGGCGGGCTCATCCTCTTCAAGGTCCCCTCGTCGTCCTACGCCAACCGCCCGCTGGAGCTGCGCATCGTTCCGCCGGAGGGTGGCCAGGAGGCGACGGTGGACCTGGACGTCTAGGGCGAAGCCTCGCCCAGAGGGCGAGTTTCGCGGCGGGTGTTCGCCCCGGGGGCGAGACCCGCGGCCTCTGACGGTCAGACGTCCTAGTTCTTGAGCCCGGCCAGGAGCACCTGGCGGGCGACCGGCGCGGCGGTGTCGCCGCCCGCGCCGGCACCGACGAGCAGCACGCCGACCGCCACGCGCGGATGGCCGCTGCCGGCCGGGGCATAGGCCGAGAACCACGCGTCGGTGTCGGTCGTGTCCTGCTGCTGCTCGGGCGGACACGACTCTGGGTTGGTCGGATCGGGCTCGCACGCCTGGGTCGACTTGAGCTCCGCCGTCCCGGTCTTGCCGGCGACGCGCACGCCGGCGATGCCCGCCGCGGTCCCCGTGCCCCCGCGCACGACCGCGAGCATCAGGCGCTCGACCTGGCGCGCGACGCGCGCCGTCGTGGCCTCGTGGGTCGGCGCCTCGCCCTTCCAGCGGTCCGGGTCCAGCGTGACGTCGGGGCGGCGGCCGCGCAGGCCGATCGCCGACGCGACGATCGCCATCTGCAGCGCCGTCGCCTGGACCCGGCCCTGGCCGATCGCCGACGAGCCGACGGCGAGATCGTCGCCGATCTCGGCCGCGGGCGGGATGGAGGCGGTCGCCGCGCCGGTGATCCCGGTCGGCCGGTTGAAGCCGAACGCCTCGGCGGTCGCGACGAGCTTCTGCGCGCCGAGCTTGGCGCCCAGCGGCGCGAAGACCGAGTTGCACGAGAGCGCGAAGGACCGCACCAGCGTGCCGCCGCACGACTCGCGGTTGGCGTTCTGCAGCTCGACGCCGCTCAGCGTCGCCGCGGTCTGCACGGGGAAGGCGTCGGTCGGCTTGACGATGCCCGCTTGCAGCGCGCCCGTGGCGGTGATGATCTTGAACGTCGAGCCGGGCGGCTGCAGGCCGCTGAAGCCGATCCCGGCGGCCGCGAGGACCTCGCCCGTGCGCGGCCGGAGCGCGACGACGCCGCCGAGCCGGCCGGCCAGCGCGGTGACGGCGGCCTCCTGGACCGAGGGGGCGATCGTCGTGCGGACGGCGGCCGCCTT